>JBASZP010000001.1:0-5244 GCA_049660965.1 Daejeonella sp.
ACCCATCCTCCGATAAACTCACCCCCAAAATATACAAGTAATAAAAAGCGATCAGGTAAAAGTTATCTTTCTACCTGATCGCTTTAAGTGCTCTTTGTATTATTGAGCTACTTTTTCAGTGCCCTCACTTTATAACAAGGGCTTTTTAAGTAGTATGAAAAACAAGTTATTGAAGAGAAAAATTTACCGAAAGTGATTTAAAAACAATATTTCATGAAGATATAATTACTTTATCTTCCTTTGCAGATCACGAATAGGTTTAGGCATCTTATCAGGCCTGTTTTCAACTTCAATTTTGTGGACATTCGCATCTAAATGAGAGTTTACACTCTCTAACTGTGGCAAACTAAGGCCAGAACCGACGGACATAATTTTATTTGAAGCAATAGCAGAGAAACCACCTGTATTGATATAATTAAGGGCTTCTTTTAAACTGGTTTCATTTACATCCCCAAAATCACGCTGAAGATCGTCGGCAGTAATTTTATCAACAGTAAAGCCTGCATAATAATCTGCAGATCCAACACTGTTTACTGTTTTAAATGAAACGGGGTAAATATTATAATCAAACACCGGGATTGGGAAAAACCCAACGGGTTTGCCATAAGTATGGTTTTCACCTACTAATTTCACATCCATTACCGGCCTTAAATTATTAATCAGTAATTCACTGGCCGAAGCGGATGAAGGGGTTACAATAAACAGTACCCGGGTTAAATTCAGGCTGTTTACTTTATGGAACATGGTTTTATCATTCCATTCAGAATACTTTTGATTAAAAATGTATTGATACATTACCTTCTGGCCCACACCTACGCTTTGAGGAGCAATCATATTCGCTAAAGTATCTTGTGTTGAGACAAAACCTCCGCGATTATAGCGCAGATCAATAATCAACTCGTTAATACCATTAACCTGGAAATAATCAAAGGTATTAACCAATTCAGTAACAGATGATGGGCCGGAGAATTGATTAAATACAAAATAGCCGGCCTTTTTTCCTCCAGTAGTAAATACATTGCGATACAAAACCGTATTTAAAGGGTATGTTCCTTTAGGAATATTCAGGATTACGGTGCTTCCATCAGGCTTTAAAAATTGAAAACTTGCTGATTGGGGAGTACCAAAAAATATATTGTTTAAATAATCAATATCAGACTTGCTTGATCTGTCGATTGTTTTTCCGTTAATCTTTTGTACCTCCCATCCCCGTACAACTCCCGCCTGTCCTCCGGGTGAAGCGGAATAAACATAACTAATCCGAAGAGATCCGTCTAAAGCATACTTCACTAAAAATCCAAAATCAGTATCTAATCCCTGGTTAGACTGATCAGTATCTGTTTTTTTCTCTACAAAGCTAAAGTGATCTAAAGGTTGAAAATCACGAACCTTTGCCATTACTGCAAAAACATCAGTAGAGTTACGTGGTTTAAATGTTTCAATTGCCGGTAATAGTTCTTCCCACAAATAAATTTCTTTGGTATACAGGTAAGCGGAATCTCTAATATCTACCTGAGCTTTATAATTTACTTCGTTACCTCCTGTATTAGCAGCAAGTACAGGTTCTTTTTTACAGGAAGCAAAAAAGAAGTTAGTACCAACAAAGAGAAAAACCAAGAATATAAGGAAGTTTTTACTGCGGAAAGTATTTTTTTTCATGTTTCAGAGTTTAATGCAATTTAAGGAGTAATATACGAAAAAATAATAAAGCTTGTTTTTTAAGCTAAAGTTTACGGAAAAATACAAGCCAAAGATAGCTTATACTAATTGATATTCTTCTTTCAGCAAAATAGTAGTCAAAAGATTTTCGCAGTATTGGTAAAAACACATTTAATTGTTAATTATGCGCTGCGCCATTTATCTTTACCCCATAAATTATCCTTTATTAAATACATGCAGGGTTTAGTTATAAAATCAACGGGGAGTTGGTATGAAGTTTTAACGGATGCGGGGCAAAGAATAAACTGCCGGATAAAGGGTAAGTTCAGGACTTTAGATATTAAAACTACTAACCCCATTGCAGTAGGCGACCGTGTAGATATAGAGCCTGAACCTGAACAGCAAACAGGCCTGATCACTAATCTTTACCCGCGTAAAAATTATATCATCCGTAAATCTGTTAATTTATCTAAACAGGCTCAAATTATCGCGGCTAATTTAGACCAGGCTTTTTTGATTGTTACCTTGGCTTCGCCCCGTACCTCACTGGGGTTTATAGATCGTTTTCTGGTTACTGCCGAGGCTTATGATATTCCGGCAAAACTGATATTCAATAAATTGGATCTTTTTAGCGAAGAGGGTATGGAAATTCTTGCCGAATACCAGTCTGTTTATGAAAAGGCAGGATATGACTGTTATACCGTTTCGGCTTTAAAGGGTACCCATATTAATGAAGTTGTAGAATTATTAAAAGGCAAAACAACTTTAGTCAGCGGACATTCGGGGGTTGGAAAATCAACCTTAATTAATGCCCTCTTACCGGGATTTGAACTTAAAACCGGTGAAATATCCGACTGGAGCGATAAAGGAAAACATACCACCACCTTTGCAGAAATGTTTGCTTTGCCTTTCGGCGGATATTTAATAGATACACCCGGAATACGGGAGTTAGGCGTGTTTGATATTGAGAAGCAGGATCTTGGCCGTCTCTTTCCCGAAATACGCCAGTTAATGGATGACTGCCGTTTTAATAATTGCCGGCATATTAACGAACCGGGGTGCGCTGTATTAAAGGCGCTTGAAAATAATGAAATTGAAACCTCCAGGTATGAAAGTTACCTGAGCATTTATCATGATAATGAAACCAGGACATAATTAACGGGCTCTGTTAATAAAATCTTTAAGATAACTACATTCTCCAACACCTTTCTTAAAAAAAGTAGTGTTGTTATATTTCAATTCTAATTCTTTAAAATAAGGATTTTTAATACTGAAATAATAAAAATCCCCTTGTGGATTAAGGGATGAATTTAATTCGGGTTTAAATGATTTTTGATAACATTTGGCGATCATAAACGTACATTTCGCTCTAAATTCCAAATCCTTACTTAATTCACGTGCTTTTAAGTAATAAAGCCTGGCTGTACGGGCTTCAAGATAGTCCGGATGATAACTATAGTTTAAAGACCGCCCCCAATCAAATCCAGACCAGGAGTAAGAAACCAGGTTCCATGAATTTCCATAATAGGAGGTATTATACATTCCGGTGGCTAAATGATAATAATATTCTGCCGAGCGTTTCGGATCTGTTTTAATTTTGCGTTCTGTTTCTGCCATTTCACGGGCAAATTCAAGTTTATTATATTTTTTTGAACCCTTATTAATAGGATAATCTTTTATTTGACTATAAAAAGCATCGGCTTGCCAGTAACCAAAATAATCATTTATTTCATCGGCTCTCACAAACGTTTGTTTAATCTGGTTAAAAGTTAAAAACGCCTGTTCATAATGATGTTCACGTAAATAGGCGGTGCCCAGTAATTCTCCCAAATCATCATTTTTAATGAACTTCAGAGTATTACATATAAAATTAAGGTAAGGAGGTTGCCTGTTATTTTCTTTAAGCAATATAAGCTCTTTAAGCTGTTTGGATCGCAGATGATTTCTCCAGAATTCAATGGTTTCATCGCTCATTAATAAATTCATGTCCTTTTTTACAGTATTACGGTTTAATCTGTCTCCTTTTAACATGGCGAGTGCGGCTTTTACCGTATCACCCTGTTTAATATAAGCAGGCGCTAATATAGCCTGATAAAAATTACGTGCCGTTGCATTAAACTTCTCTTCTTTAACCTGATTCCATTCCTCTTTATTTTCATTCTCTGCTTTTTCATCCAGCCATTTTAAGGATGATAAGAGTGTTTCCTCATTTAATGCATTATATTGTTTTATGCCTTGGGCGGCAAGTAATAAACTGGTAATTTGCTGCTGGTCTTTCAACGCTGTGCCTAATTTTTCAGTTTCAATTTTATTAAGAAATTCCATTCCTTCCTTTGTATTCCCCTGTAACCATGAAAGATAAGCGGCGGCTATATATCCTATGCCATATTCTGGATAAATTTTGTCTTCAGTAAGTTTAAGACAAAAAGCTTTTAACTGATTGATTGATGTAACATACTCTATACTTGCTAAAGAATTAGATGGATACATTTTGGCACTTTCTGCTTCCAGTTTATTAATTTCCCTGATCAGCAGAACACCTGCCATATCCGATTTTGGGTCTAATTCATATACTTTTTGCAGGTAATTTAAATTTAGATAGGATGTTTTAAAACCTTTTATTGTCCATAAAACTGCTTGTTCGTGTTTGTTAGCTGCAAATTTTAAAACATTTTCAAAATCAGCCGGCTCATAATAAAAATTAATATACGCCTGTATTCTTCTTTCAGGATATTGGTCAAACACTTTTGAAAAAAGATAAGCCGCCTTCGCATTATTGTCAGCTAAGAGCGGATCACCTGTTTTCATTTTAGCCCCCAGGCGGCGCATGGCGCCTGCTTTTAAAGCAAGCGCCCAGCCTTTTACATGGCTTTCTGATGAGATTTTCGCTATACCCTGATCATAAATAGTTATGCATTTTTGATAATTAAATGTATAATGTGCTAAACGGGCCCCCTGGTAAAAATACCGGAGTTTTAAAAATTGGTCTTTTGTTTTATGACCCTGTTTAAGGGCTTCTTCAACAGGATCAGTAGAAAAATCATCTATACTAACCTTACCTGCATTCCAGTCGCCATAATAATCCCAGCTATTATATTTCCTGTTTGTTAAAGGCTCTATACTTTTGGCAAATTGGTAATATTTTAATGCCGCTTTATGTTTTCTTTTGGAGAGAGATTGGATAAAAGTATTTTGCTTTAAACTATCCGGCAAGGTTTTTCTTTTTTTAGCAGGCGTTAAATTCACTAAAGCATCCGCAACCGTATCTAGCTGGTACATTACCTTAATAATATCTTCTGTTTTTACTTCTTTACCCAAATAAGCGGCCCATTCACGGGCATTAACTATACTTTCTTTTTCTGGTTCGGCGTCATCATATAAAAATTGTTCCTCAATAAAGCGGAATGCATTATAACTTTTATCAGCCAGGATATTGTTATGAAAAAACTGCATATAATAATCATAAGGATCTATCTCGGGTCCGCAGGCGATGTTAATAGCCGGTTCCGCGAAATAAGTTAAAAGAAAGCCAATACAGCTTATTACTGATCTTTTTAAGTTAGTCATTTGTTTACTTTATAAGTG
>JBASZP010000002.1:0-2608 GCA_049660965.1 Daejeonella sp.
GTATTAAGGCTGAAACCGGGGTGGGGCCAGCCATTGCATCGGGTAACCAGGTAAATAATGGAATTTGGGCTGACTTTCCGGTTGCACCAACAAATAATAATGCGGTGATGAGAATTAAGATCTTATCTCCTGAAACCATATCAGCTGCTTGTGGAAATATTTTGGCGAACTCTACACTTCCAAACGTACTGAAGATGAGGAATACAGCGATCAAAAATCCCAGATCACCAATGCGGTTCATCACAAAGGCTTTTTTTGCAGCGCTTGCGTAAGATGAATTGGTAAACCAAAATCCGATCAGTAAATAGGAACACAATCCAACACCTTCCCAGCCAATGAACATAATGACATAGTTTGATCCTAAAACCAGCAAAAGCATAAAAAAGATGAACAGGTTGAGGTAGGAAAAGAACTTGGCAAATCCGGTATCGCTATGCATGTAACCGATTGAATATACATGGATGAGGAAACCAATTCCTGTGATGATCAGCAACATTAAAGAGCTTAAGGGATCAACCAGGAAAGAAAAGGGAATGGTTAAACTTCCGGCGCTGATCCAATCAAAAAGCGGAACGATGAATGATTTTGTACCGGCTGAATTGAGCTCGAAAAATATTCCTAAACTAAGACCAAATGATAATAATATGGTTAAACTGCCAATAAAACCTACTATACTTTTAGGCAGTACATTACGTCCCAAACCATTGATAAGGAAACCTATCAGCGGGAACAGAGGAACTAACCAGACTAAATTTATCATTCTTGTATTTTAATATTGCTTTACTGAAACTCTTAATTGTTCAGTCCTCCGACTTTGAACAGTCCTTCAAATCGCTCAGAATGACAGTTTATTATTTTACCACTTTAATTTATTCAATACATTAACATCTGTTGAATGTGTGTTCCGGTAGATCATTACAATGATAGCCAAACCAACAGCTACTTCAGCGGCGGCTAATGCCATTATAAAAAAAACAAATACCTGTCCGGATGCATCATTATGATAAACAGAGAATGTTGTCAGCAGTAAATTAACTGCATTGAGCATCAGTTCAACGGACATGAAAATTACAATTGCATTTCTGCGGATCAGTACGCCCATTACGCCAATGGAAAAAATCACTGTGCTTAACAGGATATAATGATTTAAGGGTACGCCCTTCATTGACTGGGTTAAATCTTCTATCATCTATGCGCTTTTTGGTTCTTTTTTAGCCAGTAATACCGCACCTACCATTGCCGAAAGCAATAAAACAGATGATACTTCAAAGGGCAGCAAGAACTTGCTGAATAAAACCTTTCCCAGGTTTTTAACCAGACCCAGATCCTGTGTTTTTAGTACAAGGGGTTCAGAAGCGCTGAAGGATTTCATTGCCCCCACCAAAGTAACCAGTAAACACATCCCGGCAATTACGCCTGCAATCTTTAATAAATTGGATTTTTTGGGTTCTGACTCTTCGTTTAAATTAAGCAACATTAATACAAACAGGAATAACACCATAATGGCACCCATATATACAATGAAGTTTACAATAGCCAAAAACTGGGCGTTTAATAAAATATAATGAATGGTGAATGTAAAAAAAGTAATAATAAGGTATAAAACACTATGGATCGGATTTCTGGAGAAGATCACCATTAGTGAAAAAAAGATGGATAGAAATGCAATTAAATAGAAAAGAGAAATACTCATTAATGATTATAATTTAACCCTCGTTCTTAGATCGGCGCAAAGGTATAATTTTTTACAATTTTAAAGGTTCTTCCACCAGTTTGTCTTTCCCGTAAATGAAATCTTTACGTAAATAATCGGAAGGAACAATGGGGCCGTCTAAATAAATGGCTTCTTTTGGGCAGGCTTCTTCGCATAAACCACAGAAAATACAACGCAACATATTAATTTCATAAACTGCGGCATATTTCTCTTCGCGGTATAAATGCTCTTCGCCTTTCTGGCGCTCCCCGGCTATCATGGTTATCGCTTCGGCCGGACATGATAATGCGCATAAGCCGCAAGCTGTGCAACGCTCACGCCCCTGTTCATCACGTTTTAATGAATGCATTCCACGCCAGTTTTCAGAAAATTCACGTTGCACTTCAGGATAAAAAACGGTTTCCTTTTTTTTGAACATGTGCATGAATGTAATGCCCATTCCCTGGAAAATAGCGGGCAGGTATAACCTTTCCCAGAAATTCATCGGTTTCTGTTCTAAAACTTTCTTTTTATTACTTAATGACTCCATAAGTCTATATCATTAATCTCTCCTAAAAGAGCTTGTATTTTAAAGTTTATCATAAATAGTAATCCAGAGACCTGTAATTACAATGTTTGCAATGGCCAGCGGAATTAACACTTTCCATCCCAGGTTCATTAACTGGTCATAGCGGAAACGTGGTATAGTCCACCTCACCCACATAAAAAAGAAAATGAACGCAAATATTTTGGCTAATAAAACAAGTACTCCTATCAGCGGACCAAAAAGAGGGCCTAAAGCATTATTGACATAATCCATCCCAGGATAGTTATATCCTCCAAAATAAAGGGTTGACATAACCGCGGACGCAACAAACATATTCAAATATTCGGCGAACATGAAGGCTCCCATTT
>JBASZP010000003.1:0-3181 GCA_049660965.1 Daejeonella sp.
TAGTACATCCATGCCCAATCAGATCTACGGATACAGTAAAATTAGTTTCATGAGTGGCTGTATTATTTCCAACCATTAAACCTAAATTCAATTCATCACAGCGCTCTTCTGTTAAGGGTGCGCAAATTAAACCACGACCATATTTGGCCATAAAATTGATCACTTCCGGCGTAGCATTGCAGGCAGCAGTAAGAAAATCTCCTTCATTCTCCCGATCTTCATCATCCACCACGATAATTACCTTACCCGCTTTTATATCCTCAACAGCCTCTTCAATAGTATTTAAAACAGAACTCATTATTTTCCTTTAAAAAATCAGTATTATACTGATATAAGTTGATTAAAATAATCCCAATAAATTATCATTTCTAAACTATTAAAATAAATTATTTTATTAGCTGCAAAAGTACAGAAATAATAACATCGAAGCCTTTAATAGTATACTAAAGTTCTGTCAAACTATAAGACGATAAACTGACTTCTATTAAAAATACCGACCGGAAAACTTCAATTGTTTTTCTTTACATGATCAGCAAGTTCAATTCCGCTTTCGTGATTTTTATCCTTAAGATTTAAAAGAATAATGATAGAAATTACAGGTAAAACAAACGATATCCAAAACCAGAACCAGAAATTCCTGCCCATACTTCTGGCCAATTGCCCTGCAATAAGCTGCGGGAAAAACAAAAGAAAAATTACAAGTGGAATTAATAAAAGAACTTCCATTAATTGATAGGCTATCGCTTAGAGCAGCAAGCTAAAAAATAATGGTTAGAGATTTAACTCGCGATTTACTTTTATTCATTTCATATATTTGTGTTCTTATAAGATCAGTGAGGACAAAATAAATGAAGATTTATTAATCAATTTTTTTAAACACCAAGATGATCTCGTCAGGATTTATTACCGAAGAGAAAACAATAGTCAAAACAGGCGAGGTTTACAACTGGGTGATCGATCCGCTTGACGGGACAACCAATTTTATACACGGCATTCCCCCTATTGTTGAGGTTGTGAACCCCAAGTTTGACGTCTGGAACCTCAAAATTGGAGCATTGAGCATCATTTATGGCGTTTCAAACGCTAATGACCTGGAAACCTTTTTTATACGCGTTTTTTGGTACTTAGTTACACAATAAATCCAGCTCTTAGTTTACCTTACAATAGATCTACCATATATTTTATAATAGCAGAAATCCTTTATACTTGTTTAATTTTATATTTGTTACTGCTTGTTTATCTTTTTTCAGAGATTTACAAGATTGATGGGAACTTAATTATTATTGCTTAATTTATTTCATGTTATTTAAACCCCAGTTACTACTTGTATTTTTTATTCTTTTCGTATCCTGTAAACAACAACCTGTTCCGGATTATTATACTCTTGAAACCGTTCCCGACCCTAAAACCCTTAATGAATCTTTTGTAAGCGATCCGGATACGCTGCTTTCTAAAACAGTTGTTGATGAACTTAATTCTCAATTGAAGGCGCTGGATGATTCGGGCAGGGTGCATATTGATGTTGTTTTATTAAATAGTATTGGTGATGAATTGCCGAAATATTTTGCTACCAGCTTGTTTGATATGTGGAAGATTGGCGACCCGGAAAAGGATAATGGCTTATTAATACTGATCATTAAAGATCAGCAACGCATTGAATTTGAAACCGGGTATGGTTTAGAAGGGGATTTGCCGGATGCCATTTGTTTTCGCATTCAGCAGGAACACATGGTTCCGTACCTGCGTGAAAATAATTTTGATACTGCTGTAACTGAAGGAGTACAGGCGGTAATTAAGCGCTTAAATAATCCTGAACCGGTACAGAACAATACTGTTGACTCTACAGCTGCCGCACCGGATACAACTGTTTATTATTCTGAAAACCCGTCTACTCTAAATGACCAGGTATTGATAGACGAAAGCTTTTTTAATCAAAGATTATCAGAGGCACTTCCATTATTGTTTGGAGCTTTTATTCTTTATTCAGGGTTTATTATTCTGCCATTTTCCGTCTATAAGGAAAGGAAAGAAAAATCAGAATCAAAAAAAGTTAAGCGATTATCTTTAAGTGATAAGAAGAGTAAAAAAATTTCAGAATATACATCAACTTCTATCAAAGGCGATTTGTTACAGCAGCAATTATCTGATGAAACTGTAATAAAAACTTCTTCTATAACTGCGGAATCTCCATCAATTATTATTAAACCCTCTTTGTTAAGCCGGAAACTCTCTGATGAGTCAGTCATAAAAACTTCCTTTATACTGATACTGCCTCCTGTATTAGCCGCCGCTTATCTGGTGGTATTCACCACAATTACCTTTAATATTTGGATTATTGTGGCATTGCTATATGCTACCTGGCTGCTTTATTTGACTTATTATGTATTAAAAATTAATTGGCGGGCATCAGTATTATCAAAAAATATCAGCAGATATGATCTGTATATTCAGCTGAACCGGGCACATGCTTATATGATTGTTGCATATATCCTGTTCCCTTTGCCTCTTGTTCTTTATTATTTCTGGCACCGCATAAGGATGCGTAAACTTAGAAAAGAACCTTATGCTTGTGAAAAGTGTAATCATACCATGCGTTTATTAAATGAAAAAGAGGATGATGAACACCTGCTTAAATCCAGGATCGTTGAAGAAGGCCTTTTATCTATTGATTATGATGTATGGTTATGTGAAAATTGTAAGCATGAATACACATTAACTTATGATAATGTGTATTCTGATATAGAATGCTGTCCGGGATGTAAGAATAAAACGCTTAAACAAACAAAAAAACAAGATATGGTCAAGGCAACTACCTACTCTTCAGGCTGGGGTTTAAGGCATTTTGTCTGTGGTTTTTGCGGCCAAAAGCCTTCAGTAATGTATATTATTCCAGAGCTTTCATCATCAAGCAGTAGCAATAGCAGTAGCAGTTCATTTGGCAGTTCATCCGGCAGCAGCTCATCCGGTAGCTCAAGTGGTGGATCATCAGGAGGAGGAGGCGCAGGTAGCAGCTGGTAACTATTCAGGATGATATTGGTTTTATCCTGAAATAAAATAGTTTATAAAAAATAGTATTCTTAAAAGTATTTTTGACTGGAAATGGCTCATAAATTTGTTGATAATTACCGTGAACGGGGCGCCCGGAAGAAATTAGTGGAACTGCTAAAAGACCGGGGTATAC
>JBASZP010000004.1:0-4906 GCA_049660965.1 Daejeonella sp.
ATAGTGGTGCTTACAATGTGAATGTGTGGATGCCCGGCATCTTCATGTTTGTAAACTAAGTATGGCTGATTGCCAAAGCCAATCTTTTCCATATAGTCAGATGCAATCTGCATCAACTTGTTTTCAGTTAGTTTTTCTGATGGGTCAAAATTTAATGATACATGCAGAGTTTTAGTAGTAGCTCTTTCATTCAAACTGTTCAGCCTTTCAAAGCCTGCAAGCTTCTGATAAAAATTCATCTGACTTGCATCCTTCAGATAGTTTGCTGCCCGTAAACAAACAGCATTTCCTTTCTGCACTTTCTTTTCGTTGTAGTTCAATGCAGCTTCAATACTTTTAGGTGTAGTTATTTTTGCAACCATTGCTCATAGAGTTGATTCATCCGTAATTTTATTTCTTCCACTTTGCTGATTAATACTTTTTGTAAGCCGTCATACTGCTGCACCCAAACCCTGAACTCCGGTATCTTATCCAGTATATGCAGTTTGTGTACTGCCTGGTTAAAATTATTGCCAATGGCATTAAGTTCTTTTTTCAGGTTCAGCATATCCAACAAAAAATCATCGGCACTTGCGTTTCTGTACTTTACTGTAACTGGTTTTTGTAACGCTACTTTTCGCAAGTAAGCACTGGTATCTTTTTCGGTAGTTTTTCCCTGCAACTTTGTAAGCTGATTTATTTCAGTTTCATTCATCCTTACCACCACCATTTTACTCCTCACTTCACTTTCTAACTTCTTCATAGTTTTAAGTTTTCTGTTTCAATGCCCCGAAACGACTTCGGAGTGAAGGGCAAGATGACCCAAACGTATAACGTTTGTACATCTTGCCATGTGCAAGACACGGTACATTATGCCTTTACAAAATCTATTCGTTGAGAATATTTTATGCCATTGCAAATTCATAGTAAAGCAGCTGTAAAATCTGTACCAGTGTTACTGTTTGCATGGCTAATATTTAGTCAGGCAATACATAAAGTTTCATTTACTTAAGAATGGTTATTTTTACTACATGGAAATGGATATAAAGACTGAAGAAATTAGGCAGATTATTTTTGGCGATAACAAACAGTTTTCTTACACCAGAAAGCAGGTAGAAATAAAAAATATTTTAGGTGCTGCTGTTGCTGTTTTAGATGAATATTCTATTACAGATTCTGCTGGAGTAAATTACAAATTATATAAGACGAAGGACGGCAATTGGTATGATTTGCCTGAAGCAAATACAGGGATTGCTAAGAATATTTTACTTGCTTTAAAGTTAAAAATTGACAACCAATAAATTCCTGTTTACTGGCTTATTAAGCGAAGTCTTTCCAAAATATAGCTGTTCGTTATTCTTTCCTGCTCTAATCTTTTACTATTTGTTTGCAAGAAACTGTACAGTTTTAATTCGTCATCATTCAGTTTTTCTAATTGTAGTTTTCTGTATGTGGAAGTAACCGAAAACTGGCTAAACTGATGATATGTTTTTTCATCCATCAGTAAACTCATGGATGAAGGGTAATACTGGCGGATAATATTCAGCATTTCAAACCCGGCAGCATCGAGGTCAAACCAGCAATAAAGTTGTGTATTGGTTAGCCAGGGAATATGTTTACTTACACGGCTTTTAAAGCCCTCGCCAAAAATTGCCACCGAATTTTTTACTTTAGGAAAAGACAGAAAGCAGGCTTTGTTTTCAATAATAAATACTTTTTCAGGTTGCCAGTTGAGCAATGCAGAATCGTCAATCGTTAATGCCAATTCATCAAACCCAATTATATGCTTTAAACTATCATCTAACAGCCTTATTTGTGCATATACAGTGGGCTTTTTAACCAAGTAGCGTCCTGAAAAATCTGTTTCACTTTTGTTTATCCAATCCTGCGGTAGAATATTGTCCAATAGCTTCTTCAAAGCTCCTGTGTTGTCCTCAATGAATTTTGAGTGTACTTCAATAGGGAGTTCCCGTAAATACAAATTATGCGGTGGATTATTCTGAGAAAAGTATCTACAGACTTTTATTAAATCCAGCATATTGCCAGCCTGATGTAGCAAGAAAGGGCTATTATCCTTTGCCCATTGCGTTAATACCGGAAAGGATTCTGTCAGTAAGTGAAACGCTTTTTCAATAGCTGAATAATCAACTATCCTGTTGGTATAAAAGAGATAATCATCTAACGTTTCAAAATAGATTTTAGCTGGCAGTTTTTGTTTTGTACCGTCAATTGTTTTCAGTGTCCATTCTACGGAATAGCCTTTGCCTTTAACTTCTTTTGATTGCTGGTATAACGGAACAATAGCAGCTTTCAACTCACTGAAATTGGTGCCGGAAATAGTTTTATTGGCTGAAATTGATAATGGAAATACTACTTCACCATTCAGAATGGCTTTTACAATTTTAAAAAACTGTTTATCTGACTTTTGAAATAGTTCTTTGAGAGTAATCATTCTTTAACTTCGGCTAATTGTTTAAAGCTTTCTTTCTTTTCATAATACTGCTCCATTGTAAGGTTATACAACACAGAATTTTTCTTGTTTTTTATTTCTACAAAATGAACAGCATTGATGTAGGGTTCTGCAATATTAATTTTATCCAGAGGAGTAACTACTAATATTTGAAGATTCAACTGTGCACAAAATTCCATCAGGAACTGGCTTTTTTCCGGGTCTAATTTACTGAAAGCTTCATCTACTGTAATAAACCGAAGGCTCTTATGTTGTTTACCTTGTTGAAAAATACCAAACTGGTGTGCAATCGCTGCACCTAAAATTGCGTAAGTAAACTGTGCTTTTTGCCCTCCAGAATAGCTGGCGGTATTATCATGATATTGACCGACCTTATTATCCACCGCCGAATATTCCCTGGCACTGAATAAAAGCCAGTTTCTAACATCTGTTACTTTTCGCCTCCATGTTTCCTCAGTCTGCAATTCTGTGATTAATTCTTTTATTTTGTTGAATACTTCAAGCCGGTAATTTTCGTCTTTCTGCGTAGCAAAATCAAGTGTGTTTGGGATGGCTGCGTTCAATTGACCTCTGAATATATTTATTTCATTTTCTCCCCTTAGCTGCCTGCACTCCAATTGCAAATAAGTATCAGGATTGCGGTTAAATGTTATTTTTTTCAATGGCACATTCAGTTCCTCAATCATGTCTTCAATTTTACTTAATTCATTATTGAGCCATGCCCGGTAACTGGTTAATGCATCCAGCATACTTTTATCCATATAATCTCTAAATCTTCGCTTGTGCTCAACCAATCTTTGGGTCTGTATTGTTTTATATAATTCTTCCAGGTCAGCAAGCCCGGTAAGGTCGCCGCTGATGTTCATTACATCACCACTCCAGTTAGCAAATTCATTAGTAATTTTTTCTCCGGGATTTTTAAATGCAGCAATTAAAGAAGTAGTCTCCAGTTCAAGCTTATTCACTGTAGCCCCGGCTGATTTTTGTCTTGCTTTTAATTTGATAGCAGCCTGTGTCATCAGGTTTTCAAACTGAGCCAGCGTTTTAATAGCCGAAAACGAAATTTCTTCTTCAGTAAGAAAGAAGAGAATCTCTTTTTCTCCTGCTTCCTGCAAGTCTTCAAAGTTCAGGCTGAATTTACGTAGATTCTTTTTATTATACTCATCGTCCAGCTTACTAAGTTTAGTAATTAGGTCATCCCTTTTATCGTTTGCATGCTTTAAGTTCTTTTCTACTTCTTTAAGTTGATTTACAATCAGCTCATACGCATCTGATGATTTTTTTAAATCCTGTACCTGCTTGTTTAAATTATTAATCTTTTCGGCATGTTGTGCCCAGTTTATTTCATCGTAGTTTTTTATAAGTATGAGATTGGAAATAGTTTGACGCTTTGCCTGCAAAGCAACAATAAGTGGTGTTAGTTCTTTGATTTCTTCAGACAGTTTAGTATGTAACTTTTCTTCATTGTACTTCTGTTGCTGAAGATATTGTATGGTTGCTTTATTATCCCAACCAAGCCTGTATTTTGATTTATTCCATCGTCCTGGCCGGTCGTCTTTTTCGTGCCGGTTTACGTTTCTCATCAGCCCATTAGAAGTAATGGCTTTTGGCGAACCATAAAAAACTTCTAAATCATCAGTACAGTAATAATTAAATCTGTCAAGCAGGGTGGTTTCAAGCCATTTGGTATGTACCGATTCTTTCAGTTCTAATTTATTTACCAGAGCATCATCATCTGCAGGCCAACGTACAATGCTGTTGGAAGGCCTGCGTTCTACTTTTTGATATACAAGCTTTGTCTGCATATCATTATTATAAATGAATTGGTTTGTTGCTTTACTGAACTTTTCAGGAACCAAGAGTTGCATGGAAAAATTATGCAACAGTTTTTCTATTGAATCCTCCCAAATCTGTTCTGTAGTTTTTACTTTAATTAATTCACCTACAAATGGAAGTTCATCTTCAGTGGTTTCAAGTATATCTATAAGTCGTTTTCTTGCATTAATAAGGTCATCAGGTATGCGGTTTTTTCTTGCCAGCAGAGAAGTAATCTGTTGTTGCAGATTCTCTATTTTAACTTCTTTACTTTCCTGTTCAATATTTAATCGTACTTTCTTTTCTGAAAGTTTTTCAATTTCGGCCGGAACAGACGTTTTTAGTTCCTGAATTTTTCCATAATTAACCCTAAAGACTGACTCATCAATTTGTGTATCTAATTTTAGTTGTTCGCAATTATCAATGTAACGGGTACTTTCTGCAGTTTTACGATTTCTTTTGTCTGTCTCTGTATCAATATCTTTATTCAAAAGAGTAATCTGGCTATCAATATTCAATGCAGCTCTTTGCGTTATCAACTGTTCTTTTTCTTTAGACAAAGCATCAACTGAAGCTGAAATCAATTCTTTATCTTTTTGTGCTATTTCAATATCCAGTTCCAGCCTATCAACATCTTTCTCT
>JBASZP010000005.1:0-1692 GCA_049660965.1 Daejeonella sp.
CACATAATCCATCAGCGTTTTCATCCGGTCGTAGTTCTGCGCAATAAAACCTTTATCCCCGGTGTAGAGATAATAATCATAAATACCGAGGAACCAGTAGAAAGTATAATCCATGATGGTATTGATATGGCCTGTTACAGGATCTTTACCACGTAAAGCATAGGTTGTACGTTTTACCGTTTCATTGTCGAAGTAGAGATAATAGTTCATCAAATAACTTTGATATGCATCACCACTCCATATCCAACGGTCACGTTTGATACCATCAATGAAAAATTCTCTTGTGTTTAATTCAAATGTATATTTCGAAACATCGTAAATACGATTGATTGCTGAATCGTTACAAGAAAAGCTGCCCCGTTCTTTTACATCAGCATATTCATACAACATCGAAACTGAATCAAGCGTTACGCCCTCATCGTAGTGCACATTTACAAAGCGATAGGCTTTCGAAAGTTTCATAATCTCGTCTTTCTTGTCAGGATCGTTAACCTCTATTCTATCCAACGTTTCGCAATGCTCTGTAGAAAATGCTTCCTCTTCCGATTCGCCATAGTAAATCGATAGATTACCTTTTCCACTCAACCCATGTAATTGAATAAAACCAAAAGTTTCTTTACCAAAATCAACCAGCATTGAATTAATCCCTTTAGTTGTTGATACTGCCTCTTGCTTCCTTGTGGGCAACATAAATTCCGAAGGCAATAGTGTTGGGGAATTAAAATTCCAGCTTCCTGCATTGAGCCATTTGGTAGCGGAGACGTCGGATGCTTTGCCTGTTTCATCAATCCACTCTTTATCTTCAAAAGTTACCAGCCAGCTTGCATCCGATACTATTGTTTTTCCTTTTACAAAAACAGCAGGCACATTAGCCTGGTTAAATACTTTTATGTTGACCTTGTGTTTTCCCGCCGGTACAACAATTTGTTTCGGGCTTCCTTCAAATGCTTTGCCATCAAGCTTTACATGGTATTCTCCTTCCACATAAATATCAACAGTTTCAGATTCCGGAACATCAAATATTTTATGAAAATCCATCAGCACATAATGGCTATCTATTTTCCAAAATACAGGAAAGAATGTGCCTCGTTCGGTGCGGCGGTTTTGCATTTTATTAGCCAGTACAATTTCAAAATCCCCGGGATACCAAATCCATGTTGGAACAGAAGAAGTATTTGGTAAAAAAGAGTTACTCATTTGATTCATGTTTTGTTTCGCAGTTTAGTCACAGGGTGTATTTAATAGTCGCTACAATAAAAGTTCAACGGAATTACTTTAGTTGAACGGAGCGTCGCCATCCCGATGGCTATCGGGACTCAATCAAGGTTCAAATGCTAGTAATCCAAAAAAATAAATACGACATTTTGAAATACACACCTGGCACAACCTAAATATCATCTCCGTATCTTTCTTTGGTTATTTGTTGTAATGATTTGCCCTGGGTTTTTGGTGTCCAGATTGTTCCTACAATCAATGCAAAAATGAGCAGCCCAATCATAATATAGGCGGCGGCGTAAAACCCTTCTCCATTTTCGCCATAAATATTTACAAAGCCAAATCCCCAAACCGCTGCAATGCTTCTAACTGCAAAGAACATAATGCCCTGTGCTGCTGCCCGGTATTTTGCCGGAAAAAGTTCCGAGGCCCAAAGCGCATAAAATGCCTGTACGCCTACGCCGGCATGTATACCCC
>JBASZP010000006.1:0-8113 GCA_049660965.1 Daejeonella sp.
CAGCTTAGGGTATGGATACCCCGGCTTGCGGTATGGATACCTTGGCTTACGGTATGGATACCCCGGCTCGCGGTATTGATACCCCGGCTTGCGGTATGAATACCGCAACTTTCGGTATGAATACCCCGGCTTACGGTATTGATACCGCAGCTTAGGGTATGGATACCCCGGCTTGCGGTATGGATACCTTGGCTTACGGTATGGATACCCCGGCTCGCGGTATGGATACCCTGATGAATATTATAAATATAGTGTATTAGATATATCGCCCTCGGAAATACTTATCTTAGCCTGAATTTAAAATGGAAACTATCATTCATATATCAGCAGATTCTTTAAAATCTATTTTCACTCTTTTTAATGATAATGACGAATTTGAGTACTGTCTGCTCTCAACGAAAAAATTTATCCTTATTCCATTTTAAGGGATTATTAATAATATAATCAGAAATGGTATGATACGATTGTTCATTTCGTATAATGTGTTCATAATAATTGCGTTGCCATACAGGCTGCCGGGATGGGAAATTTTGCGGTTGTTCATTCCGGCAAAATTTTGTCACACCAATTTTGTATCCGCGGATAATTGAACCAATGGAACGGGGAATTATTTTTTGAAATTCATTTCGTTTGGGTTCGGTTTGTTGTTGTAGGGGTTGAAAATTTTCAACCGCTACAACAACGTCCCCAATTAATTGAATAATACCATGAACGTGATTTGGCATTATAATATATTGGTGCAAAACGGCATTTGGAAAATGTTGCGGAATTGCCAGCCAACATTCATCCGCGATTTTCCCGACATCGTTTAAAATCATTTTATCATTTGTTATTTCCCCAAATAAACATTCTCTGTTTTTGCAATATGCCCCTGCCTGTGAATAATCATATCCTTTTAAACGTATAGATTTACGATTATCCCGGGGTTTATCAGAAATCAAATTTTGCAGGTTATTTTTCATTTTATTAAAAAATTCTGAATTGATACTGTTATATGATTACTCCTCCATCTCTTTTTTCAGGAATAAACCGGTATGGCTTTTTTTACATTTCGTGAGGTTTTCGGGTGTGCCTTCAAAAAGAACTTCCCCGCCGCCCGAGCCACCTTCGGGGCCCATATCTATTACCCAGTCTGCCACCTTAATCACATCCAGGTTATGTTCAATAACCAAAATGGTATTGCCATGGTCAACCAGGCGGTTTAAAACCCCCAGCAATACATTAATATCTTCAAAATGAAGACCGGTGGTTGGTTCGTCTAAAATATAAAAAGTATTGCCGGTATCTTTTTTTGATAGTTCTGTGGCCAGTTTAACACGTTGGGCTTCGCCGCCGGACAGGGTTGTTGATGCCTGCCCCAAACGAATATAGCCTAACCCAACATCCTGTAGGGTTTTTATTTTACGGTATATAGCCGGAATAGGCTCAAAGAAAGGAACAGCTTCTTCAATGCTCATATCCAGCACATCGCTGATTGATTTTCCACGATAGCGTACTTCCAGGGTTTCGCGGTTATAGCGTTTACCTGAACATTCTTCACAGGGAACCTGTACATCGGGCAAAAAGTTCATTTCAATAACCCTCATTCCGGCTCCTTTACAGGTTTCGCATCTTCCGCCTTTTACGTTAAAAGAGAAACGGCCGGGTTTGTAGTCTCTTATCTTTGCTTCGGGAAGCATCACATATAAACTCCTGATGTCAGAAAATACGCCTGTATATGTTGAAGGGTTGGAGCGTGGTGTTCTGCCAATGGGTGTCTGGTCAATTTCTATTACTTTATCAATATGCTCCAAGCCTTCTATCTTTTTATAGGGCATGGGCATTTTCTTAGCCCTGAAAAAGTGATGGTTTAAAATGGGATAAAGGGTTTCGGCAATCAACGTTGATTTGCCGCTTCCGGAAACCCCGCTTACGCAGATGAATTTACCCAGGGGAAACTCTACGGATACATTTTTAAGGTTATTGCCTGTTGCATTTTTAAGAATTAGGGATTTTCCGTTTCCTTTTCTGCGTTCTTTTGGGATGGCAATTTGTTTAATGCCTTTAATATAATCGTTAGTTAATGTTTTGGCTTTGGCAAATTGTTTGGGTGTGCCCTCTCCTACTACTTCGCCTCCATGTACACCGGCCGCAGGGCCCATATCAATAACATGGTCTGCTTCCAAAATCATATCCTTATCGTGCTCCACCACTAAAACGGTGTTTCCAATATCACGCAGATTTTTAAGTGCCGCTATCAGCCGGGCATTATCGCGTTGGTGTAAACCAATGCTGGGCTCATCTAAAATATACAGCACGTTAACCAGTTGCGAACCTATTTGTGTAGCCAGACGAATGCGCTGCGCCTCGCCACCTGAAAGTGTTTTCGCTGTGCGGTCTAATGTTAAATAAGTTAGACCCACGTCTAACAGAAAACCAATACGGGAGCGAATCTCTTTTAATATTTCTTTTGCAATGGTATTCTGACGTTCAGTCAGCCTGCTTTCCAGGTCATTAAACCAGTTGGCCAGTTGGGAAATATCCATACAGGCCAGTTCATAAATATTCTTCTGGTCTACCTTAATATGGAGTGATTCCTTCTTTAATCGTGCCCCCTCACAAACCGGACAGGCTTTTAATATGCGATAGTTCTCCATATCTCCCACGGCATCGTCACCCCTGCGTTCAGTTTGATCTTCCAGCATTTTAATAATACCGTCAAACGTGATCTGGTAGTTTTGAACGTTCCACTTATTGTATTCTACCGGAACGGTTATAATATCCGCAGAGCCATTTAATATGATCTCTATAATCTCTTCGGGTATTTTTTCGATGGGTGCTGATAAAGAGAAATTATATTTTTTAGCAAGGGCTTTTAATATTTGAAAAAACCAGGTTTCACGATATTCCCCTAAGGGGGCTAAACCGCCCTGCATAATACTTAAGTCAGGCTTAGGTATAACAGAATGACGATCTACTTCAAAAATATAACCTAAACCTCCGCAACGCTCACAGGAGCCGTAAGGAGAATTAAAGGAGAATGTATTAGGCTGTGGTTCGTCATAGGATATTCCGGAAACCGGATCCATCAGATATTTACTATAGAAGTATTCTTTGTTTTCCTGATTACTGATCTTAATGATACCTTTTGAAACTTTTAAAGCAGACTGAATGGAATCGTATAAACGCTTTTTGTCTGCTTCAGTAACCAGTAAACGGTCAATAACCATTTCAATATCATGAATTTTGTAACGGTCTAATTGCATTTTAGGTGCAATGTCTGTAATTACACCATCTACTCTTACTTTCAAATAGCCTTGTTTACGTATTTGCTCAAAAAGTTCGCGGTAATGCCCTTTTCTGCCTTTAACAACCGGGGCTAAAATATTCACGCTTTGCCCATCAAATTTCTCCTGTATGTTTTTCAGTATCTGATCTTCGGACATACGCTCCATCTTTTCGCCGCTTACATAAGAATAAGCATCGCCGGTACGGGCAAAAAGGAGACGCATAAAATCATAGATTTCTGTAATAGTGCCAACCGTAGAGCGTGGATTTTTGCTGGTAGTTTTTTGTTCTATGGCAATTACAGGGCTTAACCCCGAAATCTTATCAACATCGGGGCGTTCCATGCCGCCTAAAAACTGGCGTGAGTAAGCGCTAAATGTTTCCATGTAACGGCGCTGACCTTCGGCATAAATAGTATCAAAAGCTAAGGATGATTTTCCGCTTCCGCTTAAACCGGTTATAACTACCAGCTTATTCCGCGGAAAAGAAACATCAATATTCTTTAAATTATGAACCCTTGCACCAAGAACTTCTACTTCACTTTGCTCACCGAGATCGGCATTAGATTTACTCATGGATGAATGTTACGCATTTAAACTCGCTGCAAAGATGCTATTTTTTCGGGAAGTGGAGGTAGCAAAGGAATGATTGAAGGAAGGATTGAATGAATGAAGGAATAGCGTTAAAATGCCAAAACGTAAAAAGGCCGGAAATATCGGGATATTTTCTAATAGATTTAAAACTTAATTCTGCAAAGTTTCAAAAACTTTTATCGCTTTATCTTCAGCAAGTGCATCAATAAGTGGATTTCTTTCAGGAATTGTAGTTTTTAATTTAGCTAATGTTTTATCCGCTTTTGTATTATATCCATACAGCTCAGGGTTTTCAATAATCTCTTTCATGGATATTAGCTTGTAAACATAAGTGGCCGTTTCTGCATTCAATTTCATTTTAAAATAATTATCCTGGTTTTGCCGGGATATTTGCTTTTTCAAACCACCTTCGCCAATATTATAAGCTGCTGCTGCTAAAGTCCAGCTGTTAAACTGCTTATATAATCCCTTTAAATATTTACAGGCTGCTATGGTAGATTTACCTATTAACTGCCGCTCATCAACACCGGAATTTACACGTAAACCGAAATTACGGGCAGTTTGAGGCATAAATTGCCAATATCCGGAAGCGCCCTTGGGCGAAGTACCGCTAAGTAAACCGCTTTCCACTAATGGCATATATTTAAAATCTTCGGGAATGCCATACTTTTGTAGGATGGGAACAATTATTGGAAACCACTCGGCAGCTTTACGGTGTAATTTTAATGTTTGAATTTTTTGGTAATTATGGGCCTTTAACATTTGCTCCATTTTTAGCTTTACCCTTTCATCGCCAAGAGGTAATTCTTCATTGGCAAATGTTAATGAATTATAGTAATCATCATCAACTTTTGGTTCAGTTAATATCGTTTTTTTGATAGTTGTTTTGGAGTTATAACTGGTTGCCGGAGTACTATAAATAAACAGTTTGGCAGATACAAAAAGCACCAATATTACAGAGCATGTTATTAAGTGTTTTTTAATCATTTTTTTATTTTAATGTATGCGTAAAGTAAAAAACTTGCGCAAAGATATAAAATATAAAGCTAATTATCAAACAGTTACAAGAAATAGTTGTTAACACTTTGTTTTACCTGCTTTGTTTTTGTGCTAAAGTTCTTATTAAAAAAACGCTTTAAACACCGCCTTTCCCATAATTTTGATTAGATTTGCGTTGCTCCAAAAAGAGTTAATAAGTGTATCATGCCATTCAAAAAAGACAGGAATAGTCGCGATGACAAATCCGAAAAATCAAGCCGAACTCCTAAAACCACTCCGGGTTTATCGGCAAAATCCACTAAATATAAAGCAGGAAAAACTGAAAGTGATCACATAATTAAAAAGAACACATTTACCCAAAAAGTGAAGGCTGAATTTAAGGGTGGTTTTAAAAAGTCAGAAGATACTAAGTCATTCTCATCAGAAAAAAGAAGCCAAAAAAGTTTTAACCGGGAAGAAGGAAAAAGCTATACCCGTACTATCCGAAAAAGTGAGGATGGTATAACAGGTAAAAGTTCAGTAAGAAAGCCTTACGGTGAACGAACTTTTGAAAATAAAAAGCCGTTTACAGACAAGCGATTTAGCAAAGAAAATTCCCGATCAGAAAGAAAAGTTTATGACGATAAAGCTTCCGAAGGAAAAAAGCCTTTTGGAGATAAATCTTTCAGAGATAAAAGAACAAATTCTGGGGACAAACGATTTGGGAATGATGATACTAAGAGAACAGACAGAAAACCTTTTGAGAGAAAACCCTTCGAAAATAAATCTACTGGCGAAAAAAGACCCTACTCCGAAAAAAACATACTGAGCAAACGATTTAATGATAAACCATTCAAATCACGCCTGACAGATACTCCAAAACCTTTTGAGGAAAGAAGTTACCGTAAGGATGATGGTAAATGGAGTTCTGAAGAAAGGTTAAAATCTAATAACCGAAGTAAAAAAGCAAGCCCGGAGAAAGACGACGGAAAAATTCGCTTGAACAGGTATATTGCCAATGCAGGTATTTGTTCGCGTAGAAAAGCGGATGAATTAATTGCCGCCGGAGTAGTGTCTGTTAATGGTGAGGCTGTAACCGAATTAGGATTTAAAATAGATCCGGCTAAAGATCTAATCCGTTATAACGGGGAAACGCTAAAGCGGGAAAAAATGGTTTATGTGCTTTTAAATAAACCAAAAGATTATATCACTACTACGGATGATCCGCAAGAGCGAAGAACAGTCATGAGTTTGGTAGAAAAAGCATCACGTGAGCGTATTTATCCTGTTGGGCGTTTAGACCGCAATACTACCGGTTTGTTATTAATGACTAATGATGGCGCTTTGGCCGAAAAACTTTCTCATCCAAGGAATAACGTAACTAAAATTTACCAGGCAGAATTAAATAAAAACCTGTTACAGGGCGATCTGAATAAAATTGCTTTTGGCCTTGAATTAGAAGATGGCCTAATTAAACCCGATCAGGTAAGTTATGTTGCCGGCGGAAGTAAAAAAGAAATTGGTATTCAAATACATAGTGGTAAAAACAGAATTGTGCGCCGGATATTTGAACATTTAGGTTATGACGTTGTAAAACTGGACCGTGTAGTATATGCACAGCTTACTAAAAAAGATTTACCGCGGGGCAGATGGAGATATCTGGAAGAAAAAGAAATTATTCAGCTAAAGCATTTAATTCAATAGGGATTATTGCATTTAAAATAGTAATGAAAAATTTTAATAAAACTATAAATTCTTTGGCATTTCATACTAAAAGCATGGCGCTTGATACTAAAAGTATGAACGTTGATACTAAAAGCATGGCGCTTGATACTAAAAGGGTGGCGTTCCATGCTCAAAGGGTGGACACTCTCGAAATTCACAGAATTTACTACTATGCTGGGATATAATTACAGCTTTTAACCTTCTGCTCAATGGCTTTAAAAATAAACAAGAAACAGTATAAATCAGGTAACAGTCCACTATGCTAAATCTCTACCCCCGTCTGTTCCGTTCGATATTATTCTTTCTATTCTTGCTGTTATCAAAGTTCAGTTACTCCCAGCAAGTCTACCCGGTACTCTCCACTTTGCAGATCAACCCGCCTTACAGTTTGTACCTAAGCGATTATGCCTCTGCCAGTTCAGACAAAATGCAGGTGAACCTGTTTTTGAAGGATTTGACCAAAAGCAATTATCCCTGCCGTTTGCGTTTTAAGCTCGAAGGCTTTGGCATCACCATCCAGAACAAGAACGATTTCTATGTCCAGCCCTTCTATTTAAACCCGGGCGAGTTAATTACTTTTTCGGGCAGTGATCTGGAGTCCTACTTCAATCCTAAAAACCTGGTGTTTCAGGGATTGAACCCGGCGGATTATAGCCGCAACGGGGGCAAACTGCCTGAAGGGGTGTATCGCATCAGCGTGGAAGTCCTGGACTATTACCAGCGCAGCGTGGTTTCCAATGCCGGAAGTACCATGCTGGCTATACACCTGAGCTATCCGCCCATCATTAACTCCCCGCTTCCATCCAGCAAAGTACAGGCTCTGGAGCCCCAGAACGTGATCTTCCAATGGGTTCCACGGCATACCGGATCGATTAATGCCGCCTATAATGTGGCTTATAACTTCAGATTGGTGGAGCTTATTCCCGCTGATCGTAACCCGAATGATGCTATCCGGAGTACGCGGCCTTTGTTTGAAACGGTTACTGATCAGACTATTTTGCTGTATGGCCCGGCGGAACCGGCGTTAACCGCGGGTAACAGCTATGCCGTACAGGTACAGGCCGTGGAAGCCGAAGGCAAAGACCTTTTCATCAATAATGGTAACAGCGAAGTGGTTAAATTCACCTATGGGGATAAATGTACCCCGCCACTGAATGTTCTCGCCCAGTTAAACGACCCAAACAGCCTGAAATTCAGCTGGAGCGCCCTGCCTTTGCAGCAGGCCTTTACCATCAGATACCGCGAAGCCAATAACCAAACCGCCGAATGGTTTGAACAGGAAGTATACACTTCAAGCCACATCCTCCAGGGGCTACGTCCCGGCCACACGTATGAATATCAGGTAAAAGCACAATGCATCAATGGTTACGGGGAGTATACCCCATTGCAACAGTTCCGGATGCCGGATGAAAAGTTCACACAGGGGGATTTTGTTTGCGGGAAACAAAGCTCTTCTATCAAGATAGATAAAAGTAAGTTGCTGGATAATTTGTTATCGGGCAATGTATTTACGGCAGGGGATTTTAGCGTGACGGTAACCAGCGTAACGG
>JBASZP010000007.1:0-5008 GCA_049660965.1 Daejeonella sp.
GCCCAAACCAATAGTTGGCCTTAGAGGTTGATATAACGGATTATAATTATGGAAATTTTTAAGTGAAGTATCAATTGGAAGAGTTTGAGTACTGTCTTTCAAATACCCTGCGGTAGTAAAACGGATAAATTTCGAAGTAAATGTTATTGAATCCTGATTATTATCCTCTTTTTTACGCAGTGAATCTAACTCCGCTCCTCTTTTAACGACAGGTTTAACCTGGGCAAATGAAGAATAACAAGCTGTAACAGCCTTGATCAGCAGAATAAAAATCAGGATTTTCTTTCTCATTCAGTAGTCAGGATCAGTTCCTTTAAAATCTGGGTCATCCGGGGCTCTGCTTCAACAGCAATTTTAATGATCTCCTCTACCGAAACTGCCTGCAGCGTATTTGGGAAACCTTCATCTGTTAATACAGAAATTGCAAAAACCGGTAAACCCATGTGGTTGGCTACAATAACTTCCGGCACGGTGCTCATTCCTACTGCATCACCGCCGATGATCCGTAAAAAATTATATTCTGCTTTTGTTTCCAAATTGGGTCCGGTAACTGAAACATAAACGCCCTTATGACAGCGGATGTTGTTTTTCTTCGCAATATCCATACCCGTTTTTATCATTTGCAGATCATAAGGCTGACTCATATCGGGGAAACGGGGGCCAAGTTCATCCAAGTTATGTCCACGTAAAGGATTATCTGTTTGCATATTAATATGATCGTCAATAATCATCAGATCGCCTTTACGGAAATCGGGGTTTAAGGCGCCGCTGGCATTGGATACGAATAGCTTAGTTATCCCGAGCATTTTTAAAACCCTTACGGGGAAGGTAATTTGCTGCATGGTATAACCTTCATAATAATGCAAACGACCCTGCATAGCTACTACACGTTTCCCGCTTAGGGTACCAAATATTAGCTTTCCCGAATGAAACTCCAAAGTAGAGATGGGGAAATCAGGAATATTAGAATACATTAATTTGTGTTCTACTTCAATTTCATCAACCAGGCCTCCTAAGCCTGTACCCAGAATTATTCCTGTTTCTGGTTTAAAATCTCCTATTTTCCGCTTAATGTATTCACTTGTTAGCTGAATGTTCTTTAACATATTTTTTAATTAGTTCATTAAATTGTTCTTTACCAGGCTCATGAATTACCGCTTCAACCGGGATATAATAAACCGGAATTTCCTGGAAAAGTTCTTTTATATCCGGTGATCTTAAACGCTGTACATCTTTTTCGGTAGTAATAATCAGCTTATCCTCTCTGGCAATTTTTCCGAAGATAGAAACGATTTCATTAATATCCTTAGGGGTAAAATTATAATGGTCAGAAAAGTTATGATGATCAATGTTTTTAGTGTATTTCTGTAATTCTTCTAGCAATGGTTTGGCATTGGCAATGCCGGTTAACAGCAGAACCTGTGTTTGTGTAGTTAAAGTGGTTAAAGGAAGTAGTTCATTTTCATTGAATGCTGAGTGCAAACAGCCATAATTTAAAGATGAAATAAACACCGATTGGTGAGGGTAAGGGCTGATCTTTTTTACTATTTTTTCTCTTTGCTGATCATTTAAAGTAAGCGGCGCTTTGGTTACTACAATAATATCCGTTCTTTTCCTTCCCGAAAAAGGCTCACGCAAATCTCCTGTAGGCAATAATAGTTGAGGTTTAAACAATGTATTATAATCAAACAGCAGGATACTTAAACCGGGTATAACAGCCCGGTGCTGATAGGCGTCATCCAGAATGATCAGATCATGATCTGTATTTAAACGCTTAATTCCTTTTACCCTGTTTTCACAAACAGCGATAGTTACATCTCTAAATTTTTGTTTAAACTGCAGGGGTTCATCGCCAACCTCTGTACTAATCGAATTGCTTTTAACCTCTAAAAAACCTTTTGTTTTTCTGCCATAGCCGCGACTTAGAGTGGCTACTTTATAATCGTTTTTAAATAAGGAAACCAGGTATTCGGCCATGGTGCTTTTACCCGAACCGCCCGCAACTAAATTACCAATGGAAATAAGGGGTATGTTAAACCTTTGGGATTTGAACCACTGATAATCATAAGCCTTATTACGAAGGATTACAATGAGGCCATAAATAAGCGATAGTGGAAATAAAACAAAGCGTATAAATTTCATTTACAAATTCTGCAACAAAAATACACTTTTGATTTAATCCTGATGGCTGCTTATGCCAGACTGATTTTTAAAGAAAACTCTTACTACTTTTCTGTTATAAATTGGGATTATTGACTACACCGGTAAATAAAACAAGACCCGTAACATTATGTTTGATGGCAAATACGAAGAGATGGTTAGCAATAAATTGTTTGGGTTTTTCTTTTGAGGGCATTGCGCCACGAGGCATAGCTACCGCGGTTGCCGCTGATGCTTCCGTACCTTTTTCATTTACTTCTATAAAAGCCTGATGTATCACCTCTCCTATCTGTAGGTCTTTACCATCACTTATCCCTGAAAAATCTGCTTTACTGCTAAAAGGAGTTGGCATACCCATTTTGCTTAGGTCATCCTTCATTTTATATTTGGTTTCAAACTTAAATTTGGGGAGACTTACAAACACAGACTCTGTTTTCTTATTTTTATTATCAAACGTAAAGTTATTGGTAAAACCCAGGTTTTTTATAGCCTGTCCGCTTTTAGGCAGGTATATAACCATAGAAAGTTTATCACTTTTATAAGGCAGTTCCACTACTTGTGCTTCGCTGGTTTCATAATACAAATAATCGCTTTGTGTGCTCATCATTTTTGCTTTTGTCCTGGTACCATCTGCTTTTGTAAAATCATCTTCTTTTGTATTTGCTTCAGAAAAAGGATGATCCCAGTCTGCCTGAAAATAAACAGCATTGGTTAAAATTAAATTCGCTCCTTTAACATCCGGTGCAGAAAGCAGGTCTTTAATTCTTTTATTGGTATGATCTTCCACCCAGGTGTTTATTGTTTTGATGGCCACTTCGGGTTGTGTTGCAAAATTGACATTTTCTGCATGTGCATGGTATTTACTGTAACCCACTTGTAAAAAGCCAGGGACTATTTTATAATCATTCTGAAGCCATAAAGCATTGGCTATGCTTAATTTATAATCTTCGCTACCGGAATTCAGGTTATTTATTAATCTTTCAAAACCTGCCTGCCGGGTATTCTCGGCCTTAGGCAAATGTAATACCTGTTGCATTTCAAGAGCGGTCTGGTTTCTGGCACCCTCGCTGGTCATGGCTAATACAGATGAAATACTGAAAGGTGAAAAGAAGATGTTCTTATTTTTTTGCTCCGCAGAATTGATATAATATTCGCCTAATTCTTTAGCAAACTGATTATTGCCTGTTGTTACTGCATTACCCTGACCTGAAGTTTGACTTGTTACCATTTGTTTATCGGTTTCGTTTTGCGAAGTAAGCTGGTTACATTGTGTAGCTGCAAAAAATAAAGCGGCTGAAAGGCTAAGTATAGGTTTCATATTTTATATTATTGGTTTAAGATACACAATTAGTGTTATTTCCATAAAATAATTAATTTTTTTTCTATGGTAAAAGAATACGTTGGCCAGTAATGAGCTGGTCTTATTAATAGCTTCTGATAACTTGTATTTATTGTTAATAATAGATAGGTTTGGAATAATGATAATATATTTAGGACTTAAGTATGTGAGAATATATACTAATCTAAAAAATGATACAATTTACATTTAAACAATATACTATTGAGGTTTATGATATTCCAACTTCTTCAAAGAGTTCGGCTAACAGCTTAAATGATTATAATAATCTATATTTTGATGAACGTGAATATAAATGGACTTCAATTCACGGAATTAAAGTATTTCAGAATAATAAACCTTTTAAAAGTGCAGCAATCACGGCAGGTGGTGGTGGTACAAGAATACATAAAAACTCTGCGCTTATTGATAACAACAGGATTGTAATTTGTTGCTCGGACTCAGTTTTTTGCTTAACCATCCCCGATTTGAGTTTATTATGGAAAACACAAGCAGACTCTGCAACTTGTTTTGAAATTCTAAAATATAAAGAAAGTTATATTATTCATGGTGAAATGGAAATTTCAAGAATTGATATAAACGGAAAAATTCTTTGGGAACAAAGTGGCGCTGACATTTTTATAACACCTGATGGAAAAGGACTGTTAAATCTTTCAGAAGGCTTTGTTTCTGTGAAGGATTGGGAAAACAGAGTTTATAAATATGATTATGATGGCAATGATTATACGGATAAAAAACAATTTTTGAAATAATGCTATTTCGCTGTTCTACATGTTTATAGGAACATAACGAATAGTTAAATTCTTCTGTCCTATACAGTAATTGTTCCATTAGTCCAACCCTCAATAAATTTTGTCAAATTAGGGGCTACCCAGGTTCTGCTGTCATCTTCGTGATTCCAAACAAAAATGTCAGATCGTTCAAATTTGCCGTTTAAAGTTACAAAACCAAATAAGTCTCCATTACCGGCATCTGAAATGAATAACAACTGGTCAAAAGACATATAGCTGTCTTTAAAACCTGTTCTATATTCTTTATTTGCCTCAATTACTCTTTCTATTGGCCAAATAAGTTCAGCTATTACTTGTCCATCCAGTAATTCGTTTATTCCATTTGTTTGTTTATATAATTCTTCCAATTCATCTGGTAGTTGATCCAGTCCAAATTGCACTTTCAGGTCTGCCAATAAGCGCTCTGTTGCAGGTGAATTAAAGCTAAATCTGGTTGAAGGTTCAGGAGAGCTAAGTCCGGTAATTATATATTCTTTCCAATTCATTTCTTTTTAGTTTTTTTTAGTAAAGCGGATTTCGCTGTTCTCCATGTTCCGCAGGGCATGGCGAACTTACAGATAATCTTGGATTTTAAATTAGGAGTGTTCGAAACCTATGGTGGTCTGTGAAATACCAGATCGGGATTACCACCACAAGCTATAACGATCTGAATAGTTACCAAGTCATTAAGTTCTATTGCAATGCGTCTTTTGGCTGTTTT
>JBASZP010000008.1:0-9539 GCA_049660965.1 Daejeonella sp.
ATACATATTCGGGAGAATTTTCAATGATTAAAGCTAAACGGTCGCCTTTTTTAATTCCCATATCAAGAAAATAACTGGAAACAGAGTCCGCATAATGTAAAACTTGTTTATAGCTTATTTCTTCCCATTTATCTTTTACCTTGTGCAGTAAAAAAGTTTCATCTTCACTGTGAATATGGCTGACCACATTTCGCAATAAGTGAGGGATTGTAGTAAACTCGGTTATCAAATTCATTTCTAACAATTTGGATGAATAATAATTAGTTTTAGTTGACAAGTATAGCAATTACCTGCTAATAACAGAAAAAGAACCTGGCTGATGATGATATGTATTCAGCTGAAGCTGAAAATATAAAAGTGAAAAATGCCAATCAATTCTATTAGTTTTGGTATTAGTATATGACTATTTACCAAATTCTTCAGCAGTACTGGGGTTTTTCTAAATTTCGTCCTTTGCAGGAAGAAATCATTCAATCTGTTTTAGACGGAAAGGATACACTTGCCCTTATGCCGACTGGTGGTGGTAAATCTATCTGTTTTCAAGTTCCGGCCCTGTTAAATCCAGGTATCTGTATTGTGGTATCACCGCTCATTGCATTAATGAAAGACCAGGTTGAACATCTCCTGGAAAAAGGTATTCAGGCAGTTTGCATTATATCGGGCATGGGTAAACGCGAAGTAGATATTTTACTGGATAATTGTATTTATGGCCAGATAAAATTCTTGTATTTATCACCCGAACGTTTATTGTCCGATCTGGTTCAGGAGCGTATTCGTCACATGAAGGTTAATCTGATCGCGATAGATGAAGCCCATTGCATTTCGCAATGGGGTTATGATTTTCGGCCGCCTTATTTACACCTGGCTAAATTACGTGAATTACATCCCCAGGTTCCGGTATTAGCTTTAACAGCAAGCGCTACACAAAAAGTGGTATTAGATATCCAGGAGAAATTACAGTTTAAAAATCAACAGGTTTTCAGGAAATCTTTTGAACGGCCCAATTTGAGTTATGTGGTTTTTAATGAGGAAAATAAATTTAGAAAGCTGATCGCTATAGCTAAAAAGATAAAAGGAACGGGTATTGTTTATGTTCGCAACCGACGCGAAACACAGGAAATCACTAGACAATTAATACAACAGGGAATTTCTGCGGATTTTTATCATGCCGGTTTGGATACTCCTTTACGGATGAAAAAGCAAAGCGATTGGAAAACGAATGCAACCCGCATAATGGTTGCAACCAACGCTTTTGGTATGGGAATAGATAAAGCAGATGTTCGTTTTGTAGTTCATTTAGATTTGCCTGAAAGTTTGGAAGCCTATTACCAGGAAGCCGGCCGTGGCGGGCGGGATGAAAAAAAAGCGTACGCCGTTTTACTTTATAATAATTCCGATAAGATACAACTCAGAAAACGTTTAGAACAAAGTTATCCTTCGGTTGAGGAAATTAAACAGGTTTATCATCAATTAGGCAATTACTTCCAGGTGGCTTATGGCGCCGGCGAAGGACTGTCATTAGAATTTGATGTTGCTGATTTTTGTAACCGATTTAAACTGGATGCGATACGCACTTTACATGCGTTAAAATTCTTAGAACGGGATGAATATATCGCTTTAAGTGAAACAGTTTATTTACCATCCCGGGTACAGGTAATTGTTGGTCATGAAGACCTGTATCGTTTCCAAATAGAACAACCCGGTTATGATGGGTTTATAAAAACCTTGTTACGTTCTTATGGTGGTATTTTTGATCATTTTGTTCCCATAAAAGAAACGGATTTAGCAAATCGTAACGGAATTAGCAGGAAGGAAGTGATAGATCATTTGAATCAACTACAGGCATCGCAATTAATTAATTACACGCCTCAAACTGATAAACCACATCTGCAATTTTTAAAACACAGAATTGATAACCAACATTTAACAATAAACCAGAAATACCTGCTTGAACGATATCAAACACATAAACATCAAATTGATTCAATTATTGAATATGCAGAACGCCAGATTTGCAGGAACAAGCAATTGCTAACTTATTTTGATGAACCCAAGGCAACAGAATGTGGCGTTTGCGATGTTTGCCTCGAAAAAAAGCGAAGGAACAAACAAGAATTTATTGCAGATGAAATAACAAATGAACTTGTGAATTTATTAACCTACAAACCCCTTACTTTAAATGAACTGATTTCAGGTATGAGCAATGGTAATGAGAAAGAAAAACTGGAAATAATCAGGCTCTTATTAGATGCCGGTAAAATTAAAATAACCGCAGGGCGATATTATTTATAGAATTTTAATATTTCCGCCTGTAAAAAAGCCGCCTATATCCACAGTACCCCATATTTTTTAATTCCTTCATTTTTAACAAAAAATTAACATACTTTTTTGCAACATAGTGTAACGTTCTAATTTCTGATACGTCATATATGTGTTAAAAGAGGAGTGAAAACAAATAATTAAAAAATAAATTCAGTACTATGTTTTAAATAGTAGTACATTTATACACAATTCGAAAAATCAATTAAAAAACTAAATACGAATCAAATGAAAACAAACTTTACAAAAATGTTAGCCGTAACAGTTATGGCTTTCGTAGTAATTATTATCACAAGTTCTAAAAAGGCTAAAGCAGCATTTGGTGATGATGTAAAAGTTACAGAATTATCACATGTTAAACACATTAACAAAATTACAATAACGGGAAATGTAGAGGTTTATCTGACACAAGGTTATGCAGAAAATTTGAAAGTGTATGATGATTATTATGCAAAAAATGCTTTGGTACAATGGAACAATGGTGAATTACGAATCAGTTCATATAATAAAGAGAAACTGGTTATTGGCATTACGGTAACCAATCTTAACAATATTGAGGCTTCGGGTGATGTAATAATCCGTACAATGAATAAATTAAGCGGTATAGACCTGAATATTTCTTTAGCCGGAGATGCAAAAGCAACTTTAGAAACGCAGGTAGTAAACTTAAATAGTGTTGTAACAGGTACATCAAGTCTGGAACTTTCCGGTGATGCAGAAACCCAGTCAATGAACATAAGCGGATCCGCCCGGTTCAATGCTTCTAAATTTACATCAGAAAACAGCTCCATAGTATTAAGTGATAATGCTCATGCATCCTTTAATCAGGATGGAAAAACCACAGAAGTGAAAACTATTGCAAATACGCCCGCAAAAAGTGATATATTAACTTTAGATTCTGAATAATCAATAAATCCACCCTATATTTATGGGAAGTTAGCCTTTACTGCTAACTTCCTTTTTTATTTTAATGCTGTAACCTGAATTATAAATTAAGAGTCGTAGACAATAAAAATCATGAAAAGAATATCCTTGTTTTTAGCCAGCCTGGTGATGGCTGTGGTAGCAATAACTATTTCGGGCTGTAATCGTTTTGACTGTATAAGTGGTTCGGGTAATCAAGTATCTCAAAACAGAACTTTAAAACCATTTACTAAAATAGAAACGAGTGGTTCTATAGAATTAATTTTAAAACAAGATTCAAATCAGTCAGTACGCATTATTGCAGATGATAATATACAAAATGAAATTAAAACATCCGTGCATGGTAATACATTAGAAATAAAACTGGATGGTAATTTTTGTAGTGCAGGCCCTATTAAGGTTTATTTAACTGCCAAAGATTTTGAAGGCATTGATGCATCAGGGGCAGTCGATATTTCAAGTTCAGGCAGATTAAATGTAAAAGATTTTTCTCTTGATCTAAGCGGATCAAGCAAAGTATCTTTAGATTTAAATGCTGCAAATTTAAAAACCGAAACTAGTGGTTCATCAGAAATTATTTTAAAGGGTCAGGCAGGAAGTCATCATATTGATCTAAGCGGGTCAAGCGATATAGAAGCATTAGATTTGGTAGTGGGTAAATACCGGATTGAATCTTCCGGAGCTTCAAAAGCACGCATTAATGTTTTAAATTCTCTATATGTAAATTCAACAGGTTCAAGTGATATAGAATACCGTGGAAATCCATCACATGTATCAAACAATGAGTCGGGAGCTTCCAGTTTAAAAAAAATCAACTGATTTATTGCAGAAATAAAATAGTTAGTTCCCCTTTTTACTACTTAATTTTTTGCTTTGCATATTTTATCTACTTTAGATGAAAGTATGGAACAAAAAAACAACAAAAAGATTATCAGGGCATGGTACATGTTTGATTGGGCAAATTCTGCCTACAATCTGGTCATTACCTCTACTATTTTCCCCGCATATTATACCATTATAACCACAACCCAGCTTCATGGCGATAAAGTATTCTTTTTCGGGAGAAAGTTTATCAATACCGCTTTATCTAATTATGCGCTTGCTACTGCTTATCTCATCATGGCAATTTTACTGCCCATACTTTCGTCCATTGCAGATTATCGTGGCAACAAAAAAATATTTATGAAAATTTTTACTTACATGGGTGGTTTTGCCTGTGCAGGTTTATTTTTCTTTAAATTAGAAACACTCGAATTTGGCGTAATATGTTTTTCCCTTGCGGCAATGGGCTATATTGGCGGTGTTCTGTTTAACAACTCTTATCTGCCCGAAATCGCAAGCGTTGATGAGCAGGATAAAGTAAGCGCAAGTGGTTTTGCATACGGATATGTAGGAAGTGTTCTGCTTCAAATCATTTGTTTTGTGTTTGTTTTAAAGCCTGAAATTTTTGGAATAACAGATGCATCTTTACCGGCCCGGCTTTCGTTTCTGCTGGTAGGTGTCTGGTGGATTGGTTTTGCCCAAATTCCATTCAGTAAACTCCCCAAAGGAAATCCTAATTATAAGAGCATTAACAGGAGCAAGGTTAAAAGTGGTTTTGGGGAGTTAGCAAAAGTTTGGAGCCAGTTAAAACACACCCCCTTGCTTAAACGGTTTTTACTTGCGTTTTTCTTTTATTCTATGGGCGTTCAAACTATTATGCTTGCAGCTGCCGGATTTGGTGAGAAAATATTAAAGTTGGGTACCCCTAAGCTAATTGCAACTATACTTATTATCCAGTTAGTAGCCATTTTAGGAGCACTTATTATGTCTTATCTCGCCAAAAGAATTGGAAATATTCAGGTACTTATTATGGTTGTTCTTATTTGGATAGGAACTTGTATATGCGCTTATTTTATCAGCAATGAATACCAGTTTTATGGTTTAGCTGCCGTAGTAGGTTTAGTAATGGGAGGCATACAATCCATTTCAAGATCAACCTATTCTAAACTTTTACCGGAAAATACGCCCGATACCACTTCTTTTTTTAGCTTTTATGATGTTACAGAGAAAATGGCCGTTGTAATAGGACTTTTTAGCTTTGCTTATATTGAAGAATTTACCGGAAATATGCGTGTTTCCGCTTTAAGCTTAGCAGGATTTTTTATAACTGCTTTATTGGTATTAATTTCCATATTATATTTAAAACCTCAAAAAGTCCTGACGATAGATCCAGCATAGTTTTATGGATTTAGCGTTTAGTTATTAGTCCGATTTTTAAAACTTCCACAACACTCTTATGAATGTAGAACTTTTCATTCCATGTTTTATTGATCAGCTTTATCCTCAAACTGCTTTTAATACCATTAGGGTTTTAGAAAAAGCGGGATGTAAGGTAATTTATAATGCTAACCAAACCTGTTGCGGACAACCGGCTTTTAACGCCGGTTTTTGGGATGAGGCAAAAACTGTAGGCAATAAGTTTTTAAGTGATTTTTCTGAAGATAATTACATCGTATCACCTTCTGCATCCTGTACCGGAATGGTTAAGAACTATTATAATGACCTATTTACCAATGCGGTGGTGCATAATAAATGCAGAGCTATACAAAGCAACATTCACGAACTTTCAGATTTTCTGGTTAACGTAATTAATAAGGATTATTTCGGTGCTGAACTGGAAGGCAGGGCAGTTTACCACGACTCCTGTGCCGGTTTACGTGAATGTAAAATTAAAAACGAACCACGCCAGCTGTTAAGTAAGGTTCATGGTTTAGACCTGGTTGAAATGCAGGATACAGAAACCTGTTGTGGTTTTGGCGGAACCTTTGCCGTAAAATTTAAGGGAATATCCAGCGCTATGGCCCAGCAAAAAGTAGATCATGCTTTAGCAATGCAGGCCGAATATATCATATCTACAGACGCGTCTTGTTTATTACACCTCCAGGCTTATATTGATAAAAACAATATCCCCATAAAAACGATGCATTTGGCTGATGTACTTTGCATGGGATGGGGAAATGTATAACGAAATAGGTTTAGAAAAAGTTTTTGCAGGATACGAGAGGCTATCCGCAGGAATTGTCAGATCAATTTTAGTCCTCATCAGTATGATTTGAATCTCTTGCCAAACTAATTGGAATCTTCCCTCATTCAATGGGAATTTGTTTTTCTGTTAACTGTGGTAACAAATATAGGGTTTGAAATAATGAGGCTGGCACAGAAGTTTTAAACATTTGGATTTGATAGTATTTTTTGAATTACCTATGACTTTGGTATAAACTTCATTGATATGGAGTTGACACAATGGCGTGTGTTTTTAGAGGTAAAACGCTCCCCTTCAAAAACATGCCCCAGATGAGCTTCACATGCAGCGCAAATAATCTCTGTTCGCCGGCCGTCACTATCAGTCACCCGTTTTACAGCGCCGGGTATTTCATCGTCAAAACTGGGCCACCCGCAATGTGAATCAAATTTATCTTCAGAGCGATATAAAGGGGTATTGCATTGCCTGCAGATATATGTTCCCTGGTCTTTTTTATCTGTGTATTCGCCGGTAAAAGGTCTTTCCGTTCCTTTTTGGAGTATTACGTATTTTTCTTCTTCGGTTAGTTTATTGTATTGCATAGTTTATAGTAATTTATTTGGCAAATATACATACGAAGGTTGATGATGTTTTGTTTTACATCAAATTGGTTTTGAGCTTTATTTGTAATTAATGGTTTTTTTAAACTATTAGTGAGGGAAGTGCATAAAAGAATTATCTATTTTAATTATCAGAATAGCATATAATTTTTTACTTTTAATCTAAATTAGATAAATAGCAGAACGTATAAACAAATTAACTATATATTTTATGAAAAACAGATTGTTCTTATTCTTAATTATTATGCTCCCATTATTGTCATATTCACAGGAAAAAACTCCTTATGGAGATTGGAAAGAAAACAGTATTTCTAATTATCAGGGCAGATATATAAATGTTGTTTTCCAAAATAATTCTGCGGAGTATATGGTAAAAGAAATCACAATTCAAATTAAAAATGATAAAACAACCGCCAGCTATAATTGCTATTCTACTAAAGCAAGGGCTGCTGATTCGCTGGCAAAACAATTAAATAATCCGTGCATAAAAGGCAATTTGTTTAGAGCAGATACCCTGAAAAATGAAAAATTTCTTTATACTCCGAAGACTCTAAAAGGAAAATTTGTATTTCAATACCCGCCCAATAATGCAAAAGGCCCTGTTCAAAAAGGCTTATTGCTTGGAGAAGAATTGTATATAAAATCAGAATAGTGTGGTAAAACAATCCACACTATTCTGAATAAGGTTTTTGAGGAAAATCATTTCTTAACTTTTCGTAATTCTTCAGCCATTGCTTCACCAATTTCTGCCGGTGACTCTACTACGCGAATACCACATTCACGCATAACTTTCATTTTTGCAGCTGCGGTATCATCACTACCCCCTACAATCGCCCCGGCATGACCCATACGGCGTCCCGGAGGAGCTGTTTGTCCGGCAATAAATCCTACAACGGGTTTTGTACCATGCTCCTTTATCCAATGAGCGGCTTCGGCTTCCATTCCGCCACCAATCTCACCAATCATTACTATTCCTTCTGTTTCGGGGTCATTCATCAATAGTTCAACAGCTTCTTTAGTCGGCGTACCAATAATCGGGTCGCCACCAATACCAATTGCTGTTGTAATGCCTAAACCGGCTTTCACAACCTGGTCTACTGCCTCGTAAGTTAATGTTCCGGATTTAGATACAATGCCTACTGTTCCTTTTTTGAATATAAAACCCGGCATAATACCTATTTTAGCTTCATCGGCAGTAATAATTCCGGGGCAATTAGGGCCGATCAGGCGGCAATCACGGTCAGAAATATATTCTTTAACCTGGATCATATCTTTAGTAGGAATGCCTTCAGTAATACAAACAATTACTTTAATACCTGCTTCGGCAGCTTCCATAATGGCATCAGCGGCAAAGGCCGGCGGTACAAAAATGATGGAAACATTTGCACCTGTAGTATCAACAGCATCTTTAACGGTATTAAAAACAGGACGTTCTAAATGTTGCTGCCCACCTTTTCCTGGGGTAACACCTCCTACAACCTGTGTTCCATACTCAATCATTTGTGTTGCGTGGTAGGTACCTTCGTTTCCGGTAAATCCCTGAACGATAACTTTAGAATCTTTATTTACTAATACACTCATTTCTTGTTTTGTTGGTTCCGCAAATCTAATAGAATCGGTACGATTGTCAAGGAATAATCCCGAAAAGAATTTAAGGGCTGATGATGATTCTAAGAGTTTTAAATGATGCGTTTAAATATGTTTATACCACATTTATAGTGTTTTTGCAATTCCAACAGAATTAAACTGTAAGTCATAAAGGCGTTTATAATATCCGTTTAGCTTTAATAATTCCTGGTGTGAGCCCATTTCTTTAATTTCACCATGATCTAAAACAATTATTCGGTCTGCATTTTGGATGGTAGATAAACGGTGTGCAATTACAATCGAAGTACGGCCAATCATCAGTTTACTGATTGCATTTTGTATCAGTTCTTCTGTTTCTGTATCTACGGATGAAGTGGCTTCATCCAACACCAAAATTTTTGGATCATAAACTAATGCCCGTATAAAAGAAATTAACTGTGCCTGTCCTACAGATAGAGTTGATCCGCGTTCCATGACATTATAGTCATATCCACCGGGTAAACGTTCTATAAATTCATGCGCACCTACTTCTTTTGCCGCTGCAATAAGTCGTTCGCGGGTAATTTCCTGATTGTTCAGATTGATGTTATTGGCAATAGTATCCGAAAATAAAAACACATCCTGTAAAACAGTTGCGATTTGTGAGCGTAAATAGCCTAATTCATATTCGTGAATGTCCAAACCATCCATTTCTACACTTCCTTTACCAATTTCATAAAAGCGGTTTAAAATATTTATGGTTGAGGATTTTCCGGCTCCCGTAGCGCCAACTAAGGCAATTGTTTCGCCGGGTTTTGCATGGAAGGATATATTTTTTAGAACCCAGTCTTGATCATTATACGCAAACCAAACATTTTTAAATTCAATTTCACCATGCAGCATATCCGGTTTCGCGATACCTGTATTTTTTGTGGTTTCGTCGGTATCCAGTACATTAAAAATCCGCTCTGCACCAACCATTCCCATTTGGAGGATATTAAATTTATCGGCAAGTTCTCTTATTGGCCTGAACAACATATTAATGAACATGATAAAAGCCACAACCACCCCCGGTGAAATGGTATTGGATAAAATAAGTGTAGAAC
>JBASZP010000009.1:0-6396 GCA_049660965.1 Daejeonella sp.
ATGTGGAACATCGTAATGTAATTTTCAAATTTTAAAACCTTACGGGCAACTAACAATAAAGTTTGCACCATTGCAAAACCAGAGAATATAGCTCCTGCAACAAAATAAGGCGGAAAAATAGTAGTATGCCAGCCCGGTACAATTGAAGTTGCAAAATCCATGGATACAATGGTGTGCACAGACAGTACCAGTGGAGTGGAAATACCGGCTAATACTAAAGAAACGGTTTCAAATCCCTGCCAGGTTTTTACTGAACCATTCCAACCAAAAGAAAGAACAGAATAAATGCGGCGACGGAGACCTACTGCCCTGTCCCGTATGCTTGCAATATCAGGCAATAAACCGGTGTACCAAAACAATAGAGAAACAGAAAAATAGGTGGAAATTGCAAAAACATCCCATACTAATGGCGAGTTAAAGTTTACCCATAATGAACCGAACTGATTGGGAAGCGGTAAGGCCCAATAAGCCAGCCATGGGCGGCCCATGTGTGAAACAATGTATGTTGCTGCGCATATTACGGCAAAAATAGTCATAGCTTCTGCAGAGCGGTTAATCGAATTTCGCCAGTTCTGGCGGAATAAAAGCAATACGGCAGAAATTAATGTCCCGGCATGACCAATACCTACCCACCATACGAAACCGGTAATATCCCAGGCCCATCCAACGGTTTTATTTAATCCCCACGTTCCAATACCGAACCAAAAGGTATAACTAACGGCAAACACCCAAAGCAAAGCTCCCAGACCGGCTATGGTAAAACCAATCCACCAAGCCTTGTTTGGTTTATTTTCTACGGGAACCAGTATGTCTTCGGTGATTTTAGAATAGGTAATATTTCCACCGGTTATTAAAGGTTCTCTAAGTATGGATTCTTGATGAGATGACATATCTTTAAATTTCTTTTTTTATGAAATTATATTAAACCTCTGCAGTATTTCTAACTTTTGTTTGATATCCAATGCCAGGTTTTGTATTTATTTCTTCAAGTACATAATAGGTGCGCTCGCTTTTTAAAGCTTTTGTAACTTCAGAATCAGGATCATTACCATCACCAAAAATAATAGCATTGGTTGGACATGTCTGCTGACAGGCAACTTTAACATCTCCGTCTTTTAATGGCCTTTTTTCCATTTTTGCCACTAATTTACCAGATTGAATACGCTGAATACACATACTGCATTTTTCCATTACCCCGCGTGAACGTACAGTTACATCCGGATTTAAAACCAGCTGTGTAAACTCATTGTTCATATAATTCTCAAAACGGGAATCATTCCAGTAGTTAAACCAGTTGAAACGGCGTACTTTATAAGGGCAGTTGTTTGCACAATAACGAGTACCTATACAACGGTTGTAAGCCATGTGGTTTAAGCCTTCTGAAGAGTGCATGGTAGCGATAACCGGACAGACTGTTTCGCAGGGAGCATGATCACAATGCTGGCAAAGCATGGGCTGATACACTACGGATACATTATCTATGTTTTTTACATGTTCTAATTCAGATTCTTCAGTTATTGATTTCCCATCTTCATTAATGCTGTAATAACGGTCAATACGTATCCAGTGCATTTCACGGCGACGGCGAACTTCGTCACGGCCAACAACAGGGATATTATTTTCGGCATTACAGGCAACTATACATGCGCCACAACCGGTGCAGGCATTCAAATCAATGGCCATTACCCAATTATGTCCCGGACGATCGTATTCATCCCAAAGGTCAACCTTGTTTTCATGCCTATGACCTGTTCCTGCTGAAGGATTTTTTAAATAATCTTTTAAAGTAGTTTCACGGATAATGTTTCTGCCTTCAATAGAATGGTGCGTTTGTGTTTGAGCAAGCTCATACGAACCGCCTGTTTTGCTGATGGTAGCGGACGAAACGTTTTGGAAAGTCCCGTTTACAAAATTTAAGAATGGGTAAGCATTTTTACCTGCACCAGAACCAGCCTGTCCTGCTTTTGTGCGGCCATAACCTATCGCGATGGAAGCCGTCCCGCTTGCCTGCCCCGGTTGTATTAAAACGGGTAGAACAACGCTGTGTTTATCGGTTTTAACTTCTACCAGATCAAATTCATTAATACCCTGTTCCTGGGCATATTTTGGAGAAAGAGCTACGAAGTTATCCCAGGTAACTTTCGTAACCGGATCAGGCAATTCCTGCAACCAGGGATTATTCGCTGCTTTACCATCGCCTATAGCAACATTTTCATAAATGTGTAATTCAATAGAGCTACCACTTTTTGGTGCAGTTGATGAACCGCCAGATACTCTACCTAAAACATTACTTTCATTAACAATTGTTTGGGCTACCGCATTCAGATCACGTGAAAACGTATAAGTTCCCGCCGGTTTTGAAGCGGTATAAACCGAACCTGTTTGCAGCAGATCTTTCCATGCCGTATTTGAGCCTGGTAAAATGCTCTTTTCCCAATTGTTTTTTATGTATTGATAATAATCTTTTACGGTATGATCAGCCCATATTAAAAATCCTGTTTCAGCATTACGTGTATTGTAAACCGGGTTTATAGTTGGCTGTATGATGGAATAATAACCTTCAAACGCATTAGAATCTCCCCATGATTCCAGATAATGATGATTGGGTGCGATAACCTGGCATAATGAAGCGGTTTCATCAATACGGTCTGCAAAAGAAACCCGAAGTTTAACTTTTTTTAATGCTGTTGTAAATTCTTTTGTGTTTACATAATCATAAGCCGGATTAGTGTTTAAGAAGAAAACAGCATCAACTTCCCCACGTTCCATTTCATGGATAAACTCAACAAATTCTGCATCATTACCGGAATATTGAAAAGACGGGTTATCTAAATCTATGGTAGTGCCATAACTTCCAATAAGGGAATTAATAGCATTAACCAATATTTGTGACGAGACATCATTAGAACCGCAAACAACAATAGCTTTTCCCTTAGCCTTAGTTAATTCTAAAGCGGCTAACGTTACTGCTTTATCAGCATTGGGGTTATTCGTTAACTTTTTACTTCCGGGTAATTTTGTTCCGCTTAAGGCATTATACAGGTTCATTAAAGCAATGCCTTCTTCAGATGGTTTTAGGGGGATGCGTGTGTCGGCATTACTTCCCGTTAAACTCATACCCGCTTCAAACTGGATATGCCGGGACATTTTCTTGTTTTCTAAAGAAGCATTATTCCTGTTAGAAGCATATTGGCGGTTAAATTCAACCGGGGAAATCCATGTGCCCAGAAAATCCGCAGCAAAACTTACAATTACATCCGCTTTATCGAAGTTATATCTTGGCAGTACTGATTTCCCAAAGCTATTTTCATTTGCCTTAATTATGCCCGTATAAGAAACAGAATCTACCTGGACATGTTTGGTGTTTGGATATTGAGCTGTAAAATCAGCAATAACCCCTTTTGTAGAAGGACTGTTTACAGATGAGGATATGATCCTGATCTTTTTACCGGAGGCTTTTATTTTAGTAAGTTCAGCTTTTACAAACTCATCTACCTTTTCCCAGGTTGTTACAGACTCATCTACATCGTCCCATGTTGTACTGCGGTAATTGGACACTGGTCCTTTAAGTTTAGATACATCATAAAGATCTAAAACCGAAGCCTGGCCTTTTGCATCTAAGGCCCCTTTGCCAAGTAAACAGTTAGGATTACCTTCTATTTTAATCGGTCTGCCTTCACGGGTTTTTACTAAAACACTATGCCCATTAAAAGTAGAGGTATAATAATTAGGAATTCCCGGAATAACTTCTTCTGGTTTTACTAAATAAGGAATTGATTTATGTACAGGGGTTTTCTGGCAGGCAGCTAATGTTACTGCGCCTAAACCAAATCCCAGTGCTTTTAAAAAATCGCGACGCGGGGTTACGGTATTTAATCCGGCTTCACTTAACACTTCTTCAATAGGGATGGGTTCTGCAAATTCGCTTTTGTTTGCTTCTACAAACTCTTTCGTATTCTGCAGTTCATCTAAACCTTTCCAGTATTTTTTATTGCTTTCCATTTAAGCTATATAACTGTATGCGTATTTTCTTAATATTTATTTTTAGTAATGGCATTTGCCACACTCCAGACCGCCTAAAACAGCGGCGGTCATTTTTTGTCCCTTTTTCAATTGCTCGTGTGCGGCAATCACCCGGTCATAATAAGCATTCCCTTTAGAGTTTACTTCTGTTTCTTTATGACAGTTTATACACCATTTCATGGTTAAAGGCGAGTATTGATACACTTCGGACATGGTTTCAATGGGGCCATGACATTTCTGGCATTTAACACCGGCAACTTTTACGTGCTGTGAATGATTAAAATAAGCGAAATCAGGCAGATTATGAATACGTATCCACTCAACAGGCTTTGTATCCTGGCCGTATTTTTTAGTCTGCGGATCATAATCCAGGGCCCTGTATATCTTCTGAATTTCCGGCGAAATTTCACCATTATATTTTTCTGTAGCCTGCACATAGTTATGGCAGTTCATACAAACATTTAAAGAAGGTATGGATGCGTTTTTAGATTTGTACGCTCCTGAATGACAGTACTGGCAATCAATTTTATTAATACCGGCATGTAACTGGTGAGAAAATTTAATGGGTTGAACCGGTTTGTACCCGGTATGCACTCCTGTTTCCCACATGCCCATCCAGCCGGCTGAACCTAAAAAGATGGTAACAAGCAACACTACGAAAAATATGAATTTCTTATTCTTGGACAGTTTCTTTAATCCTGCAAAGCGATCTTTTTCAGTTTCTTCGCTTTCTTCCTCAATGGCCAGCCCCTGCTTTTGAAGCAAAAGGCGTTCTAAAGTACTGATTACGCGGTTTAAAACAAGAATAACCAGGAATGCGATAATAATTACAGCAATTAAACCGCCAAGCATAAAATCACTAACATCGCCCGATGCGGAACTGCCTTCTTTTGAATTATCTCCTACTGATTCATTAGGTTTTGCAGCGGGTTTATCTCCTTCTGCCTTAATATAGGCGTAAATGTTCTTTATATCATCATCAGCAAGTTCGGGAAAAGCCGTCATCATAGCCGGATTGAACTCGTCATATAATTTCTTAGCTGCCGCGTCACCTGATGCGATCACCGCGGGTGCATTCTTGGTCCATTTAAGTAACCAGGCCTCATCATGGCGTAAATGCACATCTTTTAGAGCCGGGCCAACAACTTGTTTGCCTATAGCATGACAGGAAGTACACTTTTGCTTAAAAATTGCCCCGCCTGCTCCCTCATCCTGTGCATAAGTCAGTGAGTTAACAGCAAAACTAAGAGATGAGATTAATATTAAAGACCGGGCAACACTTCTAAAAAACAATGAGATGCTTCTCATATTGAGTATATAACGCTTAAATTTTGAATTAGAGATTGGCTTAAATATGGACGAAAGAGTATTTGCCTATATTTTAAGATGACAAAAGTATAATTTATTCAACTAATGATGACGTTTAAGTACTCTATATTAGTAATTTATAATCATTCTAAATTATAGGAAAATTCCTGTTAAATTTTATAAAAAATGGCTTTAATATAGCGCTACATAAAGCCCGGATTCTTTCGCCTGGACAAATCCCCGAACGGGGCCAGACCCAAACACTACCTGAGTAACTAAAAAACAAGTGTTGCTGAACGCAAGCTGATCTGCGTGGAGGAAAAAACAAGTGTTGCTAAGTCCAAACTGTCTGCGTGGACGAAAAAACAAGTGTTGCTGAGCCCAAACTGTCTGCGTGAACGAAAAACCGAACGAGGACAGGCTCAAACTGATCTGCTTGGATGAATCTGTATTTACGGATGGGTTCAAACTGCCTGCGTAAAGGAATCCGGGTTCAGGGACGGGCTCAAACTGTGTGCGTGGCCAAATCCGTGCTTACGGATGGGTTCAAACTGTTAGCGTGGACAAAAAATGGATCCTTGCAAACTCCAAACTGTCGGGAATGGCAAAAAACGGAACCATTTTAGGCTCAAACTGTCTGCGTGGGTAAAAAATGGATGCATTTTAAGTCCAAACTGTCCGAGTGGGTAAAAAATTGAGTTGCACAAAGCCCAAATCTTTCGGATGTGGAGAAAGATTCTTCCTCCCGATCATTTACTTACAGCTTATTACTTTACACTTAGTGCTGATCACTTAGTCCCTGCAATTTTTTAGGGTGGTTTCCTTCTTCTTTTACCCCGATCTCTGCACTTTTTTATCCCGATTTTACCGTTTACTAAATAATACCTACCGTTTACTCAGTCAGTACCACATTATTCAAAAGAAAATCCCAAAATTGTACTTGTTATAAACAAATAAAAAAAGCAATCTATTCATTAAATCAGTTATTAAAATCAATTCAGTATGAAAAATCTATTAAACAATGTAAACTCTTTATCTGCCATCATCTGGCTATCGGCTCAACGC
>JBASZP010000010.1:0-5614 GCA_049660965.1 Daejeonella sp.
AGTTTGAACAAGCAGATCAACAACATTTCGAAAATTATCACCCGCATTAACAAGCGGCGCTTTCATATTCCAGGTTGCCGGTGTTTGGTCAAGATAATAATTAACCGCCTGACACATATTAATTGAATTTTGCTGTCGCTGATTCATAGCCTTTAAACTCTAATACTATATTATCAGATCTAATAAGTACTCAAATATAATAGGATGCTTTAAAAATAACAAGCAGCCATGATTAATTTAAAGCCTAATGCTATGCTGCCAAATAACAATGCTTTAATGTAAGAAGCTAATGTTATACTGTCAGATAGCAATGCTTTAATGTAAGAAGCTAATGTTATATTGTCATATAGCAATGCTATAGTGTAAGAAGCCAATGTTGTATTGTCAGATAGCAATGCTTTAGTGTAAGAAACTAATGTTGCGCTGTCAGATAGTAATGCTTTAGTGTCAAAAGTTAATGTTGTATTGTTAGATAGCAATGCTTTACATACCCGGGGTGTTTTTTCCGGAAGATGAATTGTTTATAAACTAAATACTGTGATTTGACTAAGTATTTTAAGGTTTTTGCCGGTAATATTTATAAATTTTAACGGCCGACATAATAATGATACCGAATAAGATGAGACCTATAAATCCATATATCCAGTCGATAGCGCTTTTTAAAACAACTGTGAAAACGATGGCTACTAAAAACAGGGTTGCAAGTTCATTCCAAAGTCGTAATTGGGTAGAAGTCCAGCGGAAAACACCCTGTTTTAGTTGTTTGATGATGTTCTGGCAGATAAAGTGATAGATAAGTAATCCTGCAACAAAAGCCAGTTTAACCTGCATCCAGGGGATTGATAATAAATCAGGATTTATATAGATCATTCCTGCTCCTGCCAGTATAGCTAAGATCATAGCTGGTGTAGCAATAATATTCCATAACCTGCTTTCCATTACTTCAAACTGGCGCTGAAGTATCAGTCGTTCGTTTTCCGGCTTTACATTCGCTTCTATATGATAAACAAACAGTCGTACAATGTAAAATAAGCCCGCCATCCAACTGACTACAAAAATGATATGTATAGATTTAAGGTATAGATAGTCCATATTATTTTTTCAACCACCCAGAAACTTGTTTAATTACTTCAGAATGCTCTACCAGATTACCTTCTTCAATATCTTTTAACCCTTTCTCAACTTTATCTATTAATACGAGCTTTTCAATCAATTCATCAATTTGGAAATTCTCAGGCATATCTTTTACAGCATTTATTGCTTTACTTTTTTTCATATTTAAAGTTGGTTATTAAATAAACAGATATACATTAATATCTAAATTCTTTGATCACCTCAACAGCGTACTTCACATTATCAAACGGAATATCGGGCATAATACCATGACCAAGATTAAAAATAAAACCATTTTCGCCACGCATACGCTCAAAAAGGCGGTAAATGCGGTCTTTTATTACTTTTTTATCGGCATATAAAACATGAGGATCTAAATTACCCTGAACAGCGATACCCGCGGGTAAACGTTTTTTAATATCTAACAGATCCGCATTCCAGTCAACAGAAATTACATCCGGTTTTGTTTCGGCCATTAAAGGTGCAAAAACAGAACTTCCTTTGCAAAAAGAAATTACGGGGATATCTTTTCTGTTCAGATTAGCAATGATCTCATGGATGTAGCGGTGTGAAAACTCTTTATAATCATCCCATGATAGCGCCTGTGCCCAGCTGTCAAAAATCTGTACGGCATTTACACCCGCGGCAATTTGCAGGTTTAAATAATCAGCTGTTACTTTTGCAATTTTAGCTAATAACTGGTGTGCCATTTCGGGATGGTTGTGCAGCATCAGTTTGGTAAGTTTAAAATCTTTGGATGATCCGCCTTCTACCAGGTAACTCATTACGGTAAAGGGCGCCCCGGCAAATCCAATTAAAGGAATTTTTCCGTTTAAGCGCTGCTGAATAACTTTAATAGCATCGGCAACATAGTGTAGTTTATGTTCAACCTCGGTTTCTAATCTATCTACATCTGCCTGTGTGCGAACCGGGTTTGCAAACCGTGGACCAACTCCCTGGGTAAAACTCAGGTCACCACCCATTGCTTCGGCTGTCACTAAAATATCCGAGAACAGAATTGCAGCGTCAATATCCAGCAGATCTACTGGCAGCATGGTTACATCTGCGGCAATTTCCGGGGTTTTACACATCTCTAAAAAAGAGTATTTATTTTTAATTTCCCAGTATTGAGGCATAAAACGTCCGGCCTGGCGCATCATCCAAACTGGCGGGCGTTCGGTTGGTTTTGAAAATGCGGCTTTAATAAACAGGTTATTTGCCAGGATGGAGTGATTCACTTTAGTCTTTTAAAAGAAATTTAACTAATTTCCTATTGATGATCTATAAACTTATACCCCACACCGCGTATGGAGTGGAAATAGATCGGGTTCTTTTGGTCGGGTTCAAAGTATTTCCGGAAGCTGAGTATAAAATTATCTATAGTACGTGTAGAGGGGTAAACATCATAGTTCCAAACGGTTTCTAAAATTTGCTCACGCGATACGGCTTCGTTACGGCGCTCTATTAAAAGCTTCAGTAACATGGTTTCTTTCTTGGTTAAAGGTTCAATCCTACCATCATCATATTTTAGTTCAAAAGAATTAAAATAAATGGTTTTATCGGCTATTCTATAAGAATTGAGCTCTTTTAACTCATCTCCTTTTAAGCTGCGTTTTACCAAAATGCCCACCCGCAGAATAAGTTCTTCTAAATTAAAAGGCTTAACCAGATAATCGTCAGCGCCTTTTCTTAAACCCATTACGCGGTCTTCACTGGTGTTTTTAGCAGTTAAGAACATAATGGGTACTTCCGTGTTTTCCAGGCGGATGGTTTCGGCAACTTGGAAACCGTCTATTTCCGGTAACATCACATCCAAAATGATCAGGTTAAAGCGTTCTTCTTTAAAAACCTTGAGCGCTTTTTTTCCATCAATTGCTGTTGAAACCTTATAACCCTCTAATTCCAGGTTAAGTTTAATAGCCTGTAAAAGATGTTCTTCATCTTCTACCAGTAAAATTCGTTGTTTAGACATAATTATTGAATGTTACTTCGAAAACTGTTCCCGAAGGTTGGTTGTTTTTAACCCTAATACTGGCCAGATGATTATCAAGCACTCGTTTAACAATGTATAATCCTAATCCTGTTCCTTTTGTTTTACGGGTATCTTCATTCCCTACACGATAAAACTTGTCAAAAATACGTGGTTTCTCTTCATCAATAATGCCTATGCCCTGATCCGCAACATAGAAGTTTACCTGTCCCTCCTCATCTGCGAATAGTTTAACATCCACTTCTGCACCCGGAGGTGAATATTTTACCGCATTTTCTATTAAATTAGTAAATACTGCAGTTAATGCAAATTTATCCCCTGTTATTTTCATTCCAGATTTAATAGCTGTTTTAATATATTGGGAATTGCAGGTATGTATCTGTAGACGATCAGCTATTTTTTCAACCAGGGCTGATACATTAAATTCTTCTTTTGGAAATGAGTAAGATTGGTTATCAATCTGGCAGGAAATCAGCATTTTTTCAACCAGGTCGTCCAAACGCTCAATATCTTTTAACGAGTTTTTTATAAAGGTTTTCTTTTGCGTCTCATCCAGGTCTCTTTTTTGAATGGTTTGCAAAACCAGTTTGATAGATGCCAAAGGCGATTTTAGTTCGTGGGTAACAGATAACAGGAAGTTCTTTTGCTGTTTATGCAGTTTTCTCTCTTTCTTAAGTGATTTCTGTAAGTAGTATGCTCCAACTAAAAAAACACAAATAAATACTGCTGTTTCGCTCATGATCATCCCCTGACGGTGAGGTTGTGACTGAATAAGTAAAATTCCCCACCAAACCAGTTGAGCAAGAACGTAAGTAATTAAAAAGTAAAATATGATTAGTGATTTTCTCATACTTCTTCTTCGTTCTCTGAAGAACCATTTTTATTTAATCCTGATTTTCCACGGGGAATAGTAAATACTACATCAAGACTATCAAAAATAGCCCGTTTTGCTTTTTCTAATTCAATTTTTGAATGTGCTGAAGATATAAAGCCAACTTCATAACCAGAGGGTCCGAAATATACCCCACGGTTTAATAGTTCACGATGCATTACCTTAAATTTCTCCATACTTGTGGGATCAATTTCTGCAGCTGATTGGATGGTTTCTCTATCAGTAAATGCAAACCAGAATATAGAACCAATGGAGAAAACCCGGAATTTATAATTACGTGCGGTAGCAAATCGTTGTATCGCTTCGGTAAATTCCTGCGTCTTGGTATTTAAACCCTTATAAAAACCCGCTTTTAATAATTCTGTCAGTTGAGCAATTCCGGCAGCCATAGCAACCGGGTTACCTGATAGTGTACCGGCCTGATAAACCGGGCCTTCGGGAGAAACAGAGCTCATGATTTTTATAGAACCACCATACATCCCAACCGGTAGACCACCGCCTATTATTTTTCCGTAAGTAATAATATCGGGCTGCACATGGTAATAGCCTGCGGCTCCTTCAAAACTGATCCTAAATCCTGAAATTACTTCATCAAAGATCAAAAGTGAATCGTTCTTTGTACAAATCTCTCTCAAAAACTCTAAAAATTCCTTATTTTGTAATAAAAGCCCGTTATTAGCCGGTACAGGTTCTATAATTACAGCGGCAATCTGATCTTTAAACTGCTCAAATGCTTTAGCAACAGCCTGTTCATCATTTAAAGGAATTACTATGGTTTCATCTGCATAAGCTTTTGGAACACCGGCAGAAGAAGTTTCACCCAAAGTAACTAAACCTGAACCGGCTTTTACTAATAATGCATCTAAATGCCCATGATAACAGCCTTCAAATTTTAATATTTTATCGCGTTTGGTGTATCCTCTTGCCAATCTCAGGGCAGACATTACTGCTTCTGTTCCGGAACTGGTGAACCGTAATCTTTTTATGTATTTATTGTTTTTAAGAATAAGTTCGGCCAAATCGTTTTCCAATACAGTTGGCGCTCCAAAACTCATCCCATTCTGCATTACTTCTGCTACTTTCTCACGTATTTTCAGATTATTATGACCTAAGATCAAAGGGCCCCAGGAACCACAAAAATCTATGAATTTGTTATTATCTTCATCCCAAATAAAACATCCGTCGCCCTTTTTTATGAAAAGGGGGGTGCCAAAAACAGATTTAAATGCCCTAACCGGCGAATTTACTCCTCCCGGGAAGTATTTTTTAGCCTTGTCATATAATTTTGCGGATTTTACCCTGGAAATGTTAGGCTTACTTATGGATGCTTTTGGCATTTCTTCTTCGGATCCGGAAAATATTTTTTTTAATGCGTTTAACATTTTTAAAATTTAAGATTATAAGCAAGCATATAGAACTTCAAACTTATGATTTAAAACTTAGAACTAATGATTTACATCCACCCTTTTTCTAAAATTTCCTGGGCATGATAAGTGATTATAATATTGGCGCCTGCACGGCTAAATGCGTACATGTTCTCCATTACTACTTTTTGCTCATCTATCCATCCTTTTTGCGTTGCGGCTTTAACCATTGAATACTCCCCGGAAACATTATAG
>JBASZP010000011.1:0-2704 GCA_049660965.1 Daejeonella sp.
GGCACCGGAGTAGCCTTAATAACTCCTTTTAAAACTGATAGTTCTGTGGACTATGATGGTTTACAAAATTTAATAGAACATACCATTAATGGCGGCGTTGAATATCTGGTTTCTTTAGGAACAACAGGTGAAACTGCTACCTTAACTACACAGGAAAAAATATCTGTTTGGGATTTTACCGCAGAAACTGTAAATGGCCGTCTCCAGTTAGTTGCGGGCATTGGAGGTAATAATACGTATGAGGTAACAGAAACATTAAAGCATTTTAACAATAAAGCTTATGATGCTATACTCTCGGTAAGCCCATATTATAATAAACCAACCCAGGAAGGTATTTACCAACATTATAAAGCTGTTTCAGAAGCATCGCCATTACCAGTTATATTATATAATGTACCCGGCAGAACAGGGAGTAATATTAATGCGGATACTATACTCAGGCTGGCGAATGATTTTGAAAACATTATAGCTGTTAAAGAAGCATCCGGTAATTTCGACCAGTTTACTAAGATCATAAAAGATAAACCGGAAGGGTTTTTATTTATTTCTGGGGACGATCCGGTTACTTTACCCTTAATTGCCATGGGAGCTGTGGGTGTAATATCTGTAGTTGCTAATGCTTTACCCGGGATGATGTCAACTATGGTGCGTATGTGTTTAGATGGTAAATTTATAGAAGCCCAACCTCTACATTACAGTTTAACAGAAATTACTAATTTATTTTTTACAGATGGGAATCCGGCGGGTGTAAAAGCCGCTTTAAAATTATTAAAGGTTTGTGATAATCCGGTAAGACTACCGCTGGTTAATGTTAGAAAAGAAACTCTGGATAAAATCAGTAATGAACTAATCAGTTTAAAATTACTGTAAATCCGATAAAAGCGAGTTTAATTTTTCATAAGTCTGTGAATTTTTTACAATTAAAAAGCCCGTTAAATTTAACGGGGCTTTTTAATGTTACTCTTTTTACTTAAAAAAGATTACTTTTTCTTAGCAAGTTTTGCAGCTTCTTTGTTCTTCATGTCCTGTACTTCAAGACGAATAGCTTGAGCTAAGTTTTTTAAATCTTGCATTCCTTTTCTAACACGTGTACCTGCGGCACTGTTAGTTTTGTTGTAAAATTTGTCCGCATCAGCTTCTAATGACTCAAATAGTCTTTTTGCTTCAGTAAATTTTTTCATTTTGTTACTCCTTTATTTGTTTATGAGGGTTTGTATTGATTACTGTTAGCTAATATAGAGGCTTTTTTTGTAAAAAAAAATTTTTGAAAAAAATATGATGATTTGTTTTTAACGTTTTTTTCCACATTATCTATGCTTAGTTATATTTAGCATACATATTTTTTATATTAAATCATTGTATTTCAATATATTAATAATTCTGTTTATTATAAAGATATACTTAAAATGCACTTAAAAAAAGCATTTTAAAAATTATTAACAATTAAACATTTGCAAGTTTATTTTCTTTATAATATCCTTTTTCTAATTTTTTTGCCACTTCGCTGAAAGCATCAAGAGTACGATTAACATCTTTTAAGGTATGCATAGCTGTAGGAATTAATCTTAACATGATTAATCCTTTTGGAATAACCGGATAAAGCACCATTGAACAGAAAATGCCATAGTTTTCTCTCAAATCCATAGTAATTGCTGTTGCTTCTGAAAGTTCTCCGGACAAAAATACAGGAGTTACCATAGTATTAGTAACACCAATATTAAAACCCCTCTCTTTTAGTCCTTTTTGCAAAGCTGTTGCTATTTCCCATAATTTCTCACGTAACTCTGGTTTATTTCTTAATAATTTTAATCGTTTACGTAATCCGATAACCATAGGCATAGGTAAAGATTTTGCAAAGGTTTGAGAACGTGTGTTATAACGTAAAAAATCAGTAATCTCATCAGTAGACGCTATAAATGCACCTATACCGGCCATAGATTTAGCAAAAGTGCCAAAGTAAATATCAACACCCTCTATACAATTCTGAGCTTCATGTGTACCGGCACCTGTTGAACCCATTGTACCAAAGCCATGTGCATCATCTATCAATAAACGAAATTGAAATTTCTGCTTTAAATCAACTATGTCTTTTAGTTTACCTTGTGCACCCGACATTCCAAATACGCCTTCAGTAATTACTAAAATTGCACCGTCTGTATTTTCTACCCATTGAGCAGCTCGTTCTAACTGCTTTTCAAGACTATTCATATTATTATGTGAGTAAACAAACCGTTTTCCCTGGTGTAAGCGAACACCATCAATAATACAGGCATGTGACTCAGCATCATAAACAATTACATCATGTCTGTCAACCAATGCATCAATTGCTGACATAATGCCTTGATATCCATAATTCAGAAGGAAGGCATCTTTTTTGCCAACAAATTCTGCCAATTCTTTCTCAAGTTGTTCATGGTCATTAGAATTGCCAGACATCATACGTGCTCCCATTGGGTAAGCCATACCATAATCTGCTGCCGCTTGTGCATCAACTTTGCGTATTTCAGGATGATTGGCTAAACCTAAATAATTGTTAAGGCTCCAAACCAGATGTTCTTTACCACGAAAATTCATGTGAGGAGCAATCTCACCTTCTAATTTTGGAAAAGTAAAATAACCATGGGCTATTTTCTGATGACGGCCAATAGGGCCCATATTTTTCGATATCTTGTTAAATAAATCCAAATGTGTATTAGTTTAAAGG
>JBASZP010000012.1:0-14866 GCA_049660965.1 Daejeonella sp.
TGCTTTTCACCCGTATTCACTCCTGTTTGGCGTGCGCCCTTAAAAGCATTGTACTTTGCCCCAAACAAATCACAGGCATCCTGCACCGTACCAACAAAAGCCGCAGGCATATAACCCTTATCACTCAATAACTCTAAATTATTCCCAATATAAGTAGTCATCGCATGGGTCATGCCCGACATTTCCTCCCAATTACTGTTACCCGCTGCCGCATATTTATTTTGCCCCGCCACTTTGTACTGTATTGCACGATATTCCTCCGCGAAAGCATCCTTAATATACCCCTTTAAAAGCTGGAAATTCCGCAGACAAAGATTTCCGGCATGCAGCATCTCCAAACGCAGCGTTTCCGGATTTGAACTGCGGCCATCATCATCCGGCAAATCCATAGCCGTTTTCCGCCTTAGCCGCAAGGCCGACACAAAATCCCCGGTATACTTGGATTTATAGGCCACAAACTCCGGTAAATAATTTTCGAGGTTTAAATAAACCGTATCGCTAATAGAATATAACTCCTGCTGGGTGCCCGGATACGCTGGTTCTGTTTCTTTTGCCATTTTTAAGCAGTTTAGATAAATAATTCATACAAATAGTATACTAAAGGTAAATATACATTTCGTACCATGCAAATAAAATCAACAAAATAATTTAATAGGATTAAAAAAACACGGCCTGATCAACCAATACTTGCTTCCGGGTGTCCTTTTTTTCTAAAATGGCGGCATCAAATTGCCAGACCCTTGATATAAAAGCCGCAAGCCCACCATTACAGTACCCATAAGCCATATATGCAATATGCACAGCTATTATCTCCATATCCCCCGGCGACACATCGGATACCCACAGCCATATATCAGGTATCCATAAGAAACAGATCAGCTACCCCTAGAAGGCACATGATATACCTATAGAAGTATCCAGGCACCCATAAGCCATATATTAGGTACCCATAAACTATATATTGGGTACCCATAAAAGGCATAAGCAACAGGTAAGCCAATCATCCCGGAGCCTGTCAAAATAGTTTCAATATTTACCCTGAATGTATTCAGAAATGACAAAGGGTAGTTTTAATGTGTTTTTGCTATAAAAGCTTAGCCTCCAAAACAATATAAGGAGATAATAACCTCGATTCAACCGGGATAATTTTGCTGACAACCTTACCCAAAAACCAAATCATCTTTATAAATGCCCGGGTTAAAAAAGGTTTCTGCCCTTTATTCTCCAGCCACACACTAAAGCCGCCCCAATAAGCAGCCTTAACATTTTTAAGCCCTAATTCACCTGCAGTTTTAGCTAACACATCAGGATACATACAATTAATATTATGCTTCAAATAATTCTCCCGGTCAAAGGTTTTTTGCACCCAGCCATTTACGCCCCTAAAATTAGGCAGCGTAATAAACAAAGTCCCGCCCGGTCTTAAAAAATTAATATGCCTGTCAATCACATCCTTGGTATCATTAAAATGCTCAATCAACCCGCAGGAAAGCACCAGGTCAAACACCTTTTCCGGCTTATAATTAAACAAGTCAGCCTCTGTTACCCCAATATCATCAATGCCCAAACCATTTCTTTCCAATACACTTTGCAAAACCTCCCGGTGAATAAAATAATCAAACAGCGTACTCTCTACATTAAAGTATTTTTTCAGGAATAAAGTATAATACCCCGGAAATCCCCCCAGTTCAATCGCTCTCTTTGTCTGGTCGCGGCTGATGATATTCTCCAACTGTTTATGAAAAAGATAATCCTTAGGGATATTAATTGCCAAATCAGGTTTTGATTCCCAGTAATTTGTCCAGAATTCCCGATCCGTTAGTTGGTTAGCCATGCTTCAGCAAAGAAAATAAAAAGAATTGTATTTTTGACCCTTAGTGAAAGTGATCCATCTAAATACCTATGCCGGCAACGGCGGCGCCGGAAGAGCCTGTTTAAGGCTTAACCAGGCTTTACAAGATCAGGGAATAGACTCCAATGTCTGCATTAATTTTTCACTACATGAAAGAACAGATGTTCATAACCTGTCTGCCGGTTTCTTTCGCAAGTGGTTTACCGCTGCGGGCATTATTCTGGAAAACTTCCTCGCCAAACTTCTGGTAAAACCGCTTAGAATTCCTTTTTCTTTCCCGCTATGGGGAAGAGATATCTCTAACCATAAAGCCTTACAGCAGGCAGATATTATCCATATACATTGGATAAACCATGCTTTTTTACGTCCTAAAGACCTGTCAAAACTTAGCAGATTAAATAAACCCGTCGTTTGGACCTTTCATGATAGTAATGCCTTTACAGGCGGATGTCATGTACGTTATAATTGTGATCATTTCCAACAGGAATGTGGGAACTGTCCCGTATTAAAAAATGCAAACCCTAATGATTGGTCCCACAAAATATGGTTGGATAAACAGAAAGCCTATCAGCAATTAAAATTTACTGTAATTGCACCCAGTAACTGGATGGCACAATCTGTACATCAAAGCAAATTGCTTAAATCATTTGAAGTAAAAGTGATTCCCAATACCCTGGAAACAGCTGTTTTTAAACCCATTCCAAAAGCAGAAGCCAGGAAAAAATTAGGCATTGATCCTGATAAATTCATTCTGATGAGCGGATTTATGCCCTCCAGGAAAGACCTGCATAAAGGAACCTCCTATTTAATTGAAGCTATCGCCATTTTAGCAGATCAGCATAAACCCCTCACACAACAGGCTGAACTATTAATTTTTGGTAATCGCGATGAGAAAAACCTCCCTGATTTTGGCATTAAAACAAGCTTCTTAGGTAAAATTGCCGATGACGAGCAATTAGCTTTATACTACAGTGCCGCCGATGTATTTTTAGCACCATCCCTTGAAGATAACCTGCCCTATACAGTTATGGAAAGCCTCAGTTGCGGAACACCAGTTGTTGCATTTAAAACCGGAGGAATCCCCGATATGCTTAAACATAAAGAAAATGGCTACCTCGCTCAATACCGCTCTGCACCTGATTTGGCCGAAGGAATAAAATGGGTTTATGAACACCCTGACCGAACCCAGTTAAATGCAAATGCCCGTAAAACTGTAGAAGATCAATTTGCAGAAAACAGTATAGCCCAAAAACATATCCAATTGTACCAGTCATTATTAAGCCAATAATATGTTTCAGCCTTGTCTAAGTGTAGTTACCATTGTTTACAATAATGTAAAAGATATAGAACGAACCCTGCTATCGGTTTTAAACCAAACTTACCCTAACATCCAATATATTGTAATAGACGGCGCTTCAACAGACGGAACACTAGAGCTCATCAAAAAACACCAGGATAAAATTGCCATATTCCTTTCCGAAAAAGATGATGGAATTTATCATGCCATGAACAAAGGCCTTTCCCTGTCTACAGGAGATTATGTTTTGTTTATGAATTCCGGCGATGAGATATATTCTCCTGGTACGGTTGAAAGAGTATTTGCCACAGCCGATGATGCCGATATTTATTATGGGGAAACCGAAATGTATAACGCACAATGGCAGAGTTTGGGCCGGCGCAGGCATAATGCCCCCAAACATTTTACCTGGAAAAGCTTTAAATATGGAATGAACATCAGCCATCAGGCAATTTATATTAAACGATCTTTAATACAATCTTATGATCTCAGCTATCAGTTAAGTTCTGATATTGATTGGATCATTAATTCCGCTAAAAAAGCCAGTAAAATAGTGAATACTAAAATGTATGTAGCCAAATACCTCGTTGGGGGAATGTCTAAAACCAAACATCAGCAAAGTTTAATAGAACGGTTTAACATATTCAGCAAACATTACGGATTAATTCCTACCGTGATGAACCACGGTATAATTGCATTGAAATTGTTTTTCTATTATGTACGTCATAGAAAAACAAACGACTAAACAAGGGGTAATGATACATGGGTTTTCGGTAAAATTTCTCCATAAAGAATATAGCCTGCCTGCATTTCTAAAAAAGATGGAAGATGCAATAATCAGGAGCCAAAACGGTTAATGGTATTATGTTATAACTATTTACTTATTTAAACTAATTCTTCTTTTACAGACTATTTGAATTTTTTAATGTTTATACTATGAATATCAAACCCAAACCACTTTTTATTATCTTATTTCTATTTATTATCCCCTCTCTTTTATTTACAGCATGTATGCAAAAAAGAGAACACCAAGCCGAACAAATAAAAAGAGACACAACTATTAACCAGGGAAATTCTTTTTCAGAATTGTTTTTAGATAGCATGAGGGTGGAAAAATTTATAACAGATCAAAAACTGGAAGATAATAGCGCCTTGCTGATGCGGAATTTTTATAATAGCCGTAATTACCAGTTTGCCTGGTTTATACCTGAAGGCCTAACCGAACAGGCCCGTGCCTTTTGGAACCTGTACAACACCTATATCAATTATTCTAGGGACAGCTCGTTGGTGAATAAAAGTTTAAATAAGCAAATGGAATTATTTATTGCTGAAGGTATAAAGAACATCCCGGGCAAGGAGATTATTCAGACAGAACTGCAATTGACCAATCGCTTTTTTAAGTATGCACATTATGCTTATGCAGGCAGAATAGATCCCCGGGACCTGCAATGGTTTATACCCAGAAAAAAAGTAGATGCCATAGCCCTGCTTGATTCACTGATTGCCAGTAAAGGAAAGAACCTCGAAGAATGGGAACCTGTGAATCACCAATACAAACTCATCAAGAAAGAATTACTTCATTATTATGAAATAGAAAAAAACGGCGGATGGAGAGAACTGTCTTTCAGTAAAAATAGAAAGTATAAACAAGGAGATTCCTTGCTCTTTATTGCAAAACTGAAACAGCGTTTAAAAGTTGCGGGAGATTATATTGATGAGGATAGTTCCCTACGGTTCGGCCCTGAACTGGCGGCTGCAGTAAAACAGGCGCAAAAGCGCTTTGGGCTTAAGCAAAATGGTATAGCAGATACTGCGCTGATCAGCCAGCTGAATATATCTGTAAAAGACAGGATAGAACAATTACTGATCAATATGGAACGCATGCGCTGGATGCCTCTGGAGTCAACAGGAAACCGGCTTTTGGTTAATATACCCGAGTTTAAATTATATGTGTATGAAAAGGGAGAAAAGGCATTTGATATGGATATTGTAGTGGGTAAGGAAGTAAACCAAACCATTATTTTTAATGATACGCTAAAATATATTGTTTTCAGTCCTTACTGGAATGTCCCCAGCAGTATTGTGCGTAATGAAATACTGCCTGCCATGCGCAGGAACCCTAATTACCTGGCTAATAAAAATATGGAGCAAATAGGCGGAAGTACTGATCTGCCTGCTATACGACAAAAGCCCGGCAGCGGTAATCCATTGGGAAAGGTTAAATTTATTTTCCCTAATAATTATGCTATTTATTTTCATGATACCCCGGCCCAATCCTATTTTAAGAGGGACCAACGGGCTTTTAGTCATGGATGTATCCGCTTGGCAGAACCTAAAAAACTGGCTGAATATCTCCTGCGTCATCGGCCGGACTGGGCATCTTTAAAAATTGATGAGGCAATGAATGCAGCAGAAGAGAAGTGGATAAACCTCAAAGAACCGGTACCTGTATTTATATCTTATTTTACCGCCTGGGTAGACCAGGATGGCCTGCTGAACTTTAGAAAGGATATTTACGGACATGATAGTAAAATGTCCCGGCGATTATTTCATCCGGAAGAAGATACCTGGTTATTTAAAGCTGTTCCCTAAAAATACCAGAAAGGATTTTCTTATTGAAGGCTAAGGTTTATAGGGCAGGACTTTTATTTTATCCAAAAGCTGTCAAGCTATTTTAGGAATAGACAATTTGCTGATTTCCCAAATTGAAGATTAAATCCCGTGTTTCTATAACCAGGTTATGGGGCATGTTAAACCTAAAACAGAGATTGGATCATTACCTTAAAAGTTGGAACCTGTAAATTGATACTGGCTTCATATTTCTCTGCGGGTATTTGATTATCTATATTAAAGATGCATATACCAATGATAAGGAACAGGGGAATTAACAACATGATGAAGGGCGAAACGGAGTTAGTTAATTTTTTCATTTCATTTGATTTATCTGTTTGAATTGGATAAGCAAAGAAAATGTTAATTGTTTGGCGGTTAAAATCTATTAGACCAAGTTGCTGTAAATGCAGACGAACGCTGTTTTTTACTGGCCAAACTGTTTATAGATCTTATTAATCTGTTGGCAGATCATTTAAACCTGTTGGTCGAAACAAGTATTAGTGGTATTAAACAAACTGTACTTTTAAAACATGAACAGAACCCGGCAACTATTTCTGCATGCAGTCGTATGGCTTGCTATACTCCTGTTTTTTTTATTCGTTACCGGAAACGGGAGTTTTGCTTACAGAAACTTTGTGGTTATTGTTTATTTCGGTTTAATAAACATTGGCCTGTTTTATACGAACTATCTTTTTTTGCTTCCTCAATTCTTTAACCGTAAAAAGTACTGGTATTTTGCATTAGCTGCATTAACCCTGGTTTTAGTCGTGGGTTTTTTTAAATACGGCCTGGCCTCTTTTTATGAAGATATTGTTTTGATACGCGGCGCAAAAAAACAATATTATGTTACATTTCATGAATATTACATTAGCTCCATTTTTGTCAGTTCTTTATTCATTTTCTTAAGCACAGCCCTAAAGTTTACGGTAGACTGGTTTGTAAACGAAAGTGTAAGAAGCAACCTGGAAAATGAAAAACTTAATGCAGAACTGGCCTTTTTAAAATCGCAGATAAACCCCCATTTTTTATTTAATTCATTAAATAATATCTATTCATTGGCTTACCAGAAATCAACTAAAACAGCGGAGGCTATTTTAAAGCTGTCTGAAATTATGCGTTATATGCTTTATGAGAGCAATGATGATAAAGTAGACCTTTCTAAGGAACTGACGTATCTGCAAAATTATATGGAACTTCAAAAACTGCGCTTTAAAGACGGTGCTTTTGTAGAATTAGACATTAAAGGCGAAACTTCCAACCAAACTATTATGCCTTTGGTTTTAATTTCTTTTGTGGAAAATGCGTTTAAACATGGCGTAGCAACAGATGAGCAAAATCCCATTAGAATTACTATTCAAATTACAGAGGGAAAGTTATTCTTCAGGGTGGTAAATAAGAAAGGGACACATAATAAAGATGAAACAGGCGGAATAGGTTTATTAAATGTACAACGCCGTTTAGATCTTTTATATAAAAATAAACACCACTTACAAATTGAAAATGGAACAAGTTTTTATACTTGTGAATTATATTTAGATTTATAGCATGATACGTTGCCTGGCAGTTGACGATGAGCCTTTAGCGCTTGATATTTTAGAAGATTATATTAAAAAAGTTCCGTTTTTAGAACTGGTTAAAACTACCACAAGCGCTATTGAAGGGTTATCATTAGTTCAAAATGGAGATATAGACCTGGTTTTTTTAGATGTCCAGATGCCGGAATTAACGGGATTGCAATTTCTTAAAATAATTAATGGCAAATGTCCGGTAATATTAACCACAGCCTATCCGCAGTATGCCCTGGATGGGTATGATCTGAATGTGACGGATTATTTGCTTAAACCCATTGCGTTTGACAGGTTTTATAAAGCCGCCCAAAAAATTTTACAGCAAACCACACCTGCTATCCCCAGCTTAACAGAAAGCATAAACACCAATACTGTTAATGATTTTATTTTTGTGAAAACGGAACATAAAATTCAGCGGATCTATTTAAATGATATTCTGTACATAGAGGGATTAAAGGATTACATTTCGATTTTTACTTCTTCCGAGCGGATCATTACTTTGCAGAACATGAAAAAGATGGAAGAAACACTATCGGCTAAAAGTTTCACCCGGGTTCATAAATCATACATTATAGCGCTTGATAAAATTGATAGTATTGAACGGAGCCGCATTCAAATATGTGAAAAAACAATTCCAATCGGGGATACTTATCGTGATTATTTTTTTAAACTGATAGAGAATAAGAATATTTAATGTTTTTATGGAAAGCAGTAGGATACTGCATCCCGTAAAGTATAATTAACTATTTATGATGACTTTAAAGAATTATTTTTTTTGTTCCTGTTTTATATTCTTAGGATGCACAGGTTCATCACAGTCTGTTAAGTCCAAACTTAAAGATAGTTTGCAAACAGCAGAGGCTGATAAAGAATTTACCCTGGCTCCCGGCCAGGTAACAACCATTAATGGAATAGAAATTTCTTTACTGGATGTTAATGACTCACGCTGCCCGTCAGATGTAGATTGTTCCTGGAGAGGTACAGTTACATTAACTCTGAACATTAAAAAAGATGGAAAAGCTTTTGATCATCCTTTGTCAATAAACTTAGATAAGACTCAATATTTAACAGAAAACTATGATATCGTATTTACAGGGGTTAAGCCAGAGAGAGGAAAACATTCTCAGCAAATCCAAAAATCAGATTATCGGGTAAATTTACTCCTTAGGAGTGCAAATCCATCATTTACAATCACAGAGATAAAAGATCCAGTAGGGGTTATTTTTCCAAAAAACGAACCAACCAACCGGCCGGGTCTTGAATCAGCACAAGGTTCCTGGAGTCCTTCTATTGAAGATGTAAAGAAAGCAGATGAGCTGGTTCTAAAATATATTTCAGAACCTCAGCAGCTATCTGAAGACATTAAGGGATGGGAGCCAAAGTACAGAATTTTTTTTTATAGGAAAATAACGGAAACATTTAAAGAGGACTATCCTAAATACAAGCGCCAATATTTTGGCTATCTTAAAAAAGATACCGACCATAAATTAATATTCCTTAATTTTCTTAAGCCTCATTATTTTTATCATAACCGTATTTGGAAGAAACAATATCTTTCTGGTAGAGATAATGATGGTGATGAAGTTTTTTGGGGTATATTAGTTGATTTAGAAGAGGGTAAGTGTCTTATTTCTCCATGAATTTGAACTTATATAGTATTAATAACCCCTTAAGGAATTTTTAACAGCACCTTCAGCCATAGAAACTAAATCCTCTACCGGTTTATTTGCAGGTTCAATGGGTTCAAGAACTGTCCAGCTCATTTTTTTTCCAAAACTTAATGGAAATTGCCCGTACTGAACCAGTTTCCAGGAGTTTTTAATAGCGATAGGTACAAGCAATGCATTGGGCGCTTTTTTTAATAGAGTGGCAATACCTCCTACCGCAAAAGGCTTCATAGAGCCGTCCTTAGACCGCGTTCCTTCCGGGAAGATCACCGTTGACCAGTTATTATCTTTCATACGCTGGGACAGTTTTAAAATTTCTGCCACGGCTTGTTTACTGTCTTTACGGTCTATATTAGCGCCACCACCATATTTCAGGTTAAAAGATATACTGGGTATTCCTTTGGTCAGCTCAATTTTTGAAATGAACTTGGCGTGATGTTTTCGTAAAAACCAAATTAAAGGCGGTATATCATACATACTTTGATGGTTGGCAATAAATATGATTGGCCTGTTTTGGGGTAATACATGTTTGTTGATAAATTTTACCCGACTGCCCAGAATGTAATAGGTTGCCAAAAGGAAAAGGTTCAGAATATCAACCGTTTTCTTTTGTGATTTAATCCCCCCCGACTTTAGCGCCAGCCATTGTACAGGATGAAAAATAAGCAGTAATAATCCGAAAGCTAAATAATGCAAAGGAGTAAAAATGTAACCAAGCAGTTTATTCATGTGTACAAAAGTAGCGTTTGCCCGTGATTTTTATTATTGTATTTCATCTTATAAAATCAAATAAACAATCCTGGTATAATGATCTTAATTATATTTGCCACTATTAGTTTAATTTTTCAGCAAATAATCCTGTTATGTTTAAAAGAAATAAGTTCATTATTAACCAGAATACAATTACTGTTTATCCTTATTATGAACGTTTACCAATAATAGTGGGTTTTACCGCTTTATGTATTATACCCTTATCTTTTGCTTTATTTTTTGCTCAAAAACCCTATGATAGTACATCGAATAGGTATTTATATTCATCAGTAATATTTTTCGTTTTTATTATTGGCTTATTTCTTACACAGAGTATAATATTTGATGAAAACAAAAAGGCTGTTTTCAGAAGGATATTTATGATGAAAAAACGAATTTATAATTTTGACGAAGTCTATGGAGTTGTACCTGTAACCTTAAATAAGCAGGGGGGGATATATTATAAAATCACTTCTAAAAAAGATAAATACGGTAAAGGGATAAGGATTAGTCCCGGATATCGTTCAGCTAACCATAAATATGCGATAGAATTCCAGGAAAAGGTGTTGACAAGGGTACAGCAAATGCTCAACTCCTCAATATTACCTGCTATTACAAACCTGGCTGGAATTTATGATTTTAAGTATTATAGTATTGAAAACTCTGTTTATCGTTTAAAAATGCGAAAAACAGGTTTGTTATGGGCGGTAATTGTATTAGCTGTGGCTATTTATTTTAATGTAAAATTTCCGCCCGATTTTAGTGTGCGCTGGCCTATAGGCCAGTATATAATATGGGGGTTTGGTTTTCTGTTTCCACCCATTGCAGCTTTTGTTTCTACCCATAAACTAGTATTTGATTGCAATACACAAACGATAAGAAGTGTATATGCCTTTAACAGTTTTAAGAAGGAATTTCCATTTGCTGATTTTGTGCGTTTCCAAATCGTTCGCAGCAGTACTAATGGAATTTATAGTGATACCAGGATATGGTTAGTTTTTACCAGTGGTAAAATGTTTGCACTGAAATCATTTTACAGAACAAGAAAAATTGAAGGTTTTATTAATGAAACAGAAGCTATTTTAAAAATGAAAAGCTAGAAGGAGTTTTCCGCCAAACAAAGACCCTTCTTTCTGTAAAATGAAAGAAGGGTTTTAACAAAATATTAAAAAGGTATTAAATATTAAAGGCTTCTTTAATCTTATCTACATAATCCAGTTTTTCCCAGGTAAACAGTTCAACTTCAACTGTTTTTTTATCACCATTTGCACCGTTAAAACTTTTAGAAACTATTTTGCTGTTGCGGCCCATGTGGCCATAAGCGGCAGTTTCAGCATAGATTGGATTACGTAGTTTTAAACGTGTTTCAATTCCGTAAGGTGTCATATCAAATATTTCAGATACTTTTCCGGCGATCTGGCCATCGGTTAAACCAACCTTGGCGGTACCATAAGTATCTACAAAAATTCCCATCGGTTCTTTAACGCCGATAGCGTAAGAAACCTGTACTAATATTTCGCTGCAAATACCCGCTGCAACCATATTTTTAGCAATGTGCCGTGTAGCATAGGCTGCGGAACGGTCTACTTTTGAAGGGTCTTTACCGGAGAAAGCGCCGCCACCATGGGCGCCTTTACCGCCATAGGTATCTACAATAATTTTACGGCCGGTTAATCCTGTATCTCCATGCGGTCCGCCAATTACGAATTTACCGGTTGGGTTAATATGGTATTTAATAGCATCGGTAAATAAAGCCTGTAATTCCGGTTTTAACTGGGCTTTAATGCGGGGAATTAAGACAGAAATAATATCCTCCCGGATTTTTTTCTGCATATTTTGCTCGGTATCAAAATCATCATGCTGGGTAGAAACTACAATGGAATCAATCCGGATGGGTTTATGATCGTCGCTATATTCAATAGTTACCTGCGATTTTGCATCGGGGCGTAAATAGGTTATTTCTTTATTCTCCCGGCGTAATACGGCTAATTCCCTTAAAATTTTATGAGCCAGGTCTAAAGCTAAGGGCATATAATTTTCAGTTTCGCTGGTAGCATAACCAAACATCATTCCCTGGTCGCCTGCTCCCTGGTCCTGCTTTTCCAGACGGTCAACTCCCTGGTTAATATCTGCAGATTGCTCATGAATAGTTGATATCACACCACAAGAATCGGCTTCAAACATATATTCAGATTTGGTGTATCCAATTTTACGGATCACATCTCGGGCAATTGTCTGAACATCCAAATAGGTTTTAGATTTAACTTCACCTGCCAATACAACCAAGCCGGTTGTAACCAGTGTTTCGCAGGCCACTTTTGAATCAGCGTCCCAGGCTAAAAAATTGTCAATAAGAGCGTCCGATATTTGATCAGCTACTTTGTCAGGATGACCTTCAGAAACAGATTCTGAGGTAAATAAATAAGGCATATACTTAAATTTATAATAATGATTAAGAAAATAAGTGAAAAGAGGAAAAGTTTGATTGAGGGGTAAAAATCAGTTTATGTTTTAGCACTTTTTTTTACGTGGTTGCAATCAACGCAAATCGATCCACTTTTTGCATCGCAAAAGTAAGATAATTTTTAAATCCTGAATAATTTAAAACTATTTTTGTTTCCTTACTGGAACAATCTCATTGAAAAAAAGTATTCTATTTGTAATTAATCCCATTTCTGGCGGAAAAAATAAAAACAACTTCCGTGTTTTAGCAGATCAATATTTGGATAAAAATGTTTTTGAGGCAAAGTATGTTTTTACAGAACAAAACGGGCATGCACATCAAATTGCGCTTGATGCCATTGAAAACAATACAGATATTGTTGTTGCTGTTGGAGGCGATGGTACAGTAAATGAAATAGCATCAGCGCTTGAGGGTTCAGGTAAAATCATGGGAATTATTCCTTATGGTTCCGGCAACGGATTAGCCCGTTCATTAGGAATTCCCTTAAAAACTAAACAAGCTATTTCCCGTTTAAACGAGTTAAAAACAGATAATATTGATTGTGGAGTAATAAATAATTATAAATTTTTCAGTACGGCAGGTGTAGGTTTCGATGCTCATATCAGCTCTTGTTTTGCTCAAAATAAAACCCGGGGATTTCGGGGTTATGTTAAAACTATTTTTGCAGAAATAGGAAAGTATAAAGCGCAAAATTACCAGATAGAAATAGATGGTTCAGTATATAAACGCCGGGCATTTATGGTTTCCATAGCAAATTCTTCCCAGTTTGGTAATAATGCACATATTGCACCTTTTGCTTCAGTTAAAGATGGTTTGCTGGATGTTTGTATTATTAAACCCTTTCCACTTTATCTTTCACCTGTTATGATATATCACATGTTTAACAAAAGCACTCATAAATCAAAGTATGTAGAAATTATACAAGGAAAAAAGATTCGTATTATAAGAGAAAAAGAAGATATGATCCATTTAGATGGCGAACCTTTACTTTTAGATCCGGTTTTAGAAGTTATGATTAAACCTTTGTCATTAACAATAATAAAATAAAGAGTATGTCAAAAGCCAAGAAATCAGCAAATGGAATTATGTATTCAACAAATCCCGATTTTGAGTATGAATTTGAACAAACCTCTGTCCAGGAAACATTACCTCCACAGCAGCAAAACTTACGCATTGAATTGGATAAAAAACAACGTGGAGGCAAAGCTGTTACTTTAATTACCGGTTTTATTGGCACAACAGAAGATTTAGAACTACTGGGTAAAAAGCTAAAGCAAAAATGTGGTGTTGGTGGTTCAGTGAAAGATGGCCAGATTATTATTCAGGGCGATTTTCGTGAAAAAATTATGAATTTGGTTTTAACAGACGGATATAAAGCAAAAAAAATTGGTGGTTAAAAATCCTTAATTAGACCCAATTATTTATTTGATTATCAATCAAATAGTACTTAGTGTACCTAATACGATTAGGAAATTATTAGCGAGTTTTTTTTCGAAATCATCCATCATCTTACTACTTTTATATTAAAAATAGAAAAACAGCAAGAAAATATCCATGAAAAAAATGCCATTAAATGTTGATCTTAAATATCTGAATTTAGAAAACGCAAAAAAAGTACACTATCAACTAAGCCCTGCGGAATTGATTGAAACGGCCATTTGTAAAAGTGAGGGTACCCTGGCAAGTAACGGAGCATTAGCTATAGATACCGGCGAATTTACAGGACGTTCTCCCAAAGACCGGTTTATTGTTGCCGATGATATTACAAAAGATTCAGTTTGGTGGGGCGATATCAATATCAAATTCTCCAAAGAAAAATTTGAAGCATTATTTAATAAAGTAACCAATTACTTAGCTGATAAGGATATTTATGTACGCGATGCTTTTGCCTGTGCGAATGAAAAATATAAATTGAATATTCGGGTTATAACGGAAACCGCCTATCAAAATCTATTTGCAAGTAATATGTTTTTAAGGCCCGAAAAAGTAAATCCGGAACAACAACCCGAGTGGACAATTATAGCAGCGCCGGGTTTTATGGCTGTTCCCAATGTTGATGGAACCCGGCAACACAATTTCTCTATATTAAACTTTACGCGTAAAATTATTTTAATTGGAGGCACCGGATATACAGGTGAAATAAAGAAAGGCATATTTTCCGTTTTAAACTTTATACTTCCTCACCAGCACAAAGTATTATCTATGCATTGTTCTGCCAATGTTGGTAAAGATGATGATACAGCCATTTTCTTCGGATTATCCGGAACAGGAAAAACAACACTTTCAGCAGACCCTGAGCGCAGTTTAATTGGGGATGATGAACATGGCTGGTGTGAAGATTCAGTATTTAATTTTGAAGGAGGATGTTATGCAAAATGCGTAGACCTTACTCCCGAAAAAGAACCTCAAATATTTAATGCTATAAAATTCGGCGCTTTATTAGAAAACACCAACTATTTTGAAGGTACACGAACAGTTGATTTTGCCAATATTGAAAAAACTGAAAATACACGAGTAGCTTACCCAATAAACTTTATAGATAATGCTATTGAACCATCTATAGCCTCAATACCTAAAAATATTTTCTTTTTAACTGCCGATGCATTTGGAGTGCTTCCTCCAATATCAAAATTAAGTGCCGGCCAGGCTATGTAC
>JBASZP010000013.1:0-2620 GCA_049660965.1 Daejeonella sp.
CTATAGTATTGAGATGCCCGGTCAACCTTCCGCTCAAACTTTAGAAAAAGATGCTATTTCTATGAAGATGTATATGGATATGGCAACAATGCGGGTTTATTACATAATGCACACAACGGGAACAGTAACAATTACTCCCCAGAACAGAGACAGCTTATTTACCCTGATGATTAATTATATGCTAAAAAATTCAGATGGTAAACTAATAAGCAGGGCCGCACTTAATAAAGAAGGCACAAATGGAGAAGAGGTAATTGCAGAGCTTACAAAAGATAAAATGTTTATGAAGTTGCAGGTAGTAACAAAAGATCAGCAAGTGTATATAGTTGCTGCAGCAAGTAAATATCAGAAAGAATTAGGTTCAGAAGATTTTAAACGTTATTTCGCATCATTAAAATTAGCCGATTTCAATAAAAATAATACTTGGAGTGTACATACCAATCGGCAGGGCAGTTTCTCAATCGAACATCCCGGTGTGTTAACAAAACAGGAAACCACAGAAAACAATACGGATAGATATGTGACCATGGACAAAATAACAGGTAATTACTACGCAATTATTACTACTCATACAAAGCCCGATAATTACTATAACAACGACCAGCTTTTTTTACAAGAGGCATTTTCTAAAATCTTTGAAAAGATAGATACCACAAAAACCTACCAATTAAGAGATACTGTCATTAATGGATGTAACGCAAAAATGCTAACCGGTGAAACGCAAGGCCTTCTTCTAAATTATGCAACCATTAGCCGCACAAGCCGCATATATATTATTTTCAGCTTAAGCGATGTTAAAAAAGGAATTAACACTGATATACTTCGCTTTTTTAACTCATTTAAATTTTTGCCTTACCCAAAACTAATATGGCAAACACAGAGAGGTGCTGATAATGACTTTTCAACTGAAACACCGGGCAAAATAATACTTCCAGAGTTTGACAGTACTGAAATAAAAAACAACTTAAATCAATATGCCTTTGACGACATCAGTGGTATCAGTTATTATATCATCAAAGAAGGCCTGAGTCGTTACCAGTGGACGGAGAACGATACGACACTGTTGGGATCTGTATTCAGATATAAAAGCCGCGAGGCTGATTCGGTAAGTAATTATACGGTTAGCCCTCAATCCTCCAGTGTTTCTGGCAACTTTCATTACAAACACAGCAACTACATAAAAAAAATACAAATACACCTCAACGGAGACACTATTTACCAGCAAATGATTATCGTAAATAATAACGATTACACGGCTGATATGAATAATTTCTTTACTGAATTTTCGATCTTAAAGAAAAATAACTACTCACTAAAAAACAATAGTTTTCAAAAGCTCATTTCAGATATCAAGGGTGCCGATAGCACGCTGGCAGATAGCGCAAGAAAGGCAATTGGCCAGTTGTTTTATACACGTACCGATTTGAATGAACTTTTAAAAGCAGCTTTGGATAAATATTCAATTGACAGCAGTTATTTCAATAGCACAAACAATATGTTTGCTTACGAATTAAAAGCACTGGTACAACCCGAAGATTATGAAAAAGTGTACAACACTTATATAAGTATTCCTAAAGAACGGGAAGAAATGAAATTTTCAATACTGGAGTCATTAATTAAAACAAAACACCCAAAGGCTATTTCAACCGCCATTGAATTGTTCTGTAAACAGCCCCCCTCAGAAGGACATTCATACCAGTTCTTTTCGTTGCTTTCAGATAGTCCAACTGAAACGGCTCCTCATATCAATCAATTACTACAACATATAACAGATAGCATTTCTGGCCTGGCGATAATTGAGCTTACAAAAAATTTACTGGATAGCATCTTAATAAAAACCACCAGTTTATTTCCATTTTCAAAAGAAATGCTGCAGGCGGCAAACCAGCTATATCAATTGTATCAGCATCAACCTGATGAGTTTGATTACAGACTTAACCAACTGCTCTACCTTATATACAAAACTACTCCAGACTCAACAGATCGTTATATTCAAATGTTTAGTAAGGTTACAAACAATGGATGCCGGTACAATATTGCAGAATTTGCTTTATCCTATCAACGAAATTTGCCTAGAGGGCTCTTAGATTCTATTGCTGCTGATGCCGGATATCGTCTGGCCTTAAATAGATTATTGAAAGAAAAAAACAAAGAAGCCCTGTTCCCTCCAAAATACCTGAATCAAAAAGATTTTGCTGAAAGCTACATATATAACAGCCTTGAAGATGAATACCCGTCCGAAGTAAAATTCATCGGCACCCGTGTAAAATCTTATAAGGGTAGTAACAGTAAATTTTATTTATACAAAGTTACATTTGAATACAAAGAAACCACCGAAACCTACCTGGGCGTCAGCGGACCTTTCCCTGTAAGCAGCAAATCTTTAATACCTTTGGAAGAATATTTTTCCGGTCTTTACTATGAAGAAAATTTTGATGAAAAAAAGATTAATGAACTTTTTGAAAATTATTTAACCTCCAGTAGCACACCACCGGAAGAGGAAGAATTGGAAGAAGATTAAACATATGAACACCCGACAACTTTTTTTACAACATATTGCCCAAACCTCAACAGCACCGCTGGCTATAGAAATTGAAAAAGCAGACGGTATGTACCTGTA
>JBASZP010000014.1:0-22257 GCA_049660965.1 Daejeonella sp.
GGTTGGAAATCTCCGATTTATTGCGATAATCGCTTAACTCTTTCACATCCATCCATCCGGACTTATATCCGTCAAAAATTAACTTCTTTGGTGCAGGATGATTTCGGTTCTGTTGCTTTGGTTGCAGGTGTTGCCACAGCAGGTGTTCCACAGGGCGTATTAGTTGCACAGGAGCTTGGCTTGCCTTTTGTTTATGTACGTGATAAAGCAAAAAATCATGGTAAGGGTAATCTTATTGAGGGCGAGTTTTTTGAAGGTCAGCGGGTAGTTGTGGTAGAGGATTTAATTTCTACAGGTAAAAGCAGTTTGCAGGCGGTAAAAGCATTGCGTAATGCAGGTTGTGAGGTAGCTGGTTTGGTATCAATTTTTAGTTATGGTTTTGATATTGCTAATAAAAATTTTAAAAGCGCTAATTGCAGGTATGCTACGCTATGTGACTATAATGCATTGATAGAATATGCGGCAAATAATAACTTTATAAGTACAGATGACTTACTATTATTGCGTAAGTGGCGTGAGAACCCCGCAGAATGGGGAAAATCAATTGAAACCTTAGCTTAAGTATATGACTATTATTGAAAGTAAAGTAATTGTTAATAAACCCATTAATGAGGTTTATGCATTTCTCTCAGATTTAAATAATCATCAGCAGTTAATGCCCGATACTATTTACAACTGGTCATCAACTACGGAAGAAGCGAAGTTTACTATAAAGAATATGGCAAAACTAGCTTTAAAAATTTCTAATCGTGTAGAAAATAAAGAGATTGTAATTATTCCATCAGAAGAAGCTCCTTTTCTTCTGGAATTAAAATGGATTTTAAGTGATATGGGGAATCAAACTACAGAAGCCAGATATACCATTACTGCTGAATTAAACATGATGATGAAGATGTTGGCTGTTTCGCCCCTGCAAAAACTGGCCGATCATGAAACAGAGAAACTGGCACTTATATAGTATTTCTGAAAAATCTCAGATTTTTTACATCATAAGTTAATGCTGTACCTCATATTCCTTTTTATTAGAAAATAGCTTCTGCAATTCTTTTGGTAGGTACTGGGTTACTCATGGTATAGAAGTGTAATACAGGAGCTCCAAGTTTGATCAATTCTTTACATTGACGGATCATAAACTCAATTCCAACTTCTTTTACTTCTTTTTCTGATCTGCATTTTAAAATAGCATCACTCAATTCTTCAGGAATATCAATATGGAACATTTTTGGAAGATTGATTAATTGTTTGGAGGATGTAATAGGTTTTAAACCAGGTATAACGGGTACGTTAATTCCATTCTCTCTGCACAATTTTATAAATTCGCAATACTTAGAATTATCAAAAAACATCTGGGTAACTATAAATTCTGCCCCCATATCAACTTTCTTTTTCAAAAACTTAAAATCGGCTTTTAGGTTTGGGGCTTCAAAATGTTTTTCAGGATATCCGGCAACACCTATGCAAAAATTAGTTTTAAACGATGTATCGTGATCTTCATGCAAATAAACCCCTTTATTCATATTTGAAACCTGCTCTAACAGGTCTGTTGCAAAGGCGTGTCCTCCGGGTGTTGCTATAAAACCAGCGTCTGCTTTGCGGGCATCACCGCGTAACACTAAAACATTGTCAATTCCAAGAAATTGAAGATCAATTAGAGCGTTTTCTGTTTCTTCTTTGGTAAAGCCTCCGCAAATTAAATGAGGCACCGCATCAACTTTATAGCGGTTCATAATGGCGGCACAAATGGCTACTGTTCCCGGGCGTTTGCGATAGGATACTTTTTCGAGCAATCCGCTATCATGTTGTTTATAAATATAATCTTCACGATGGTAGGTAACGTCAATAAACGGAGGCTTAAACTCCATTAAAGGGTCGATAGCATCATAAATTCCCTGTATTCCCTGACCTTTTACCGGAGGCAGGAGTTCGAAAGAAAAAAGTGTTTTACCTTTGGCGTTTTTTATATGTTGGGTTATTTTCATTTTTGGGTTTGTAGTAGCAGTAGCAGTTTAAAGTAGCACTTTATAGGGTAGGAATAGTTTAATTTTTAGGAGTAAATTTTTCCGGATGAAGTGCCATACTATTAAGCATTCGGCCAATTTCCTCATATTTGTTCTGCAAATCCCTATGAGTTTCAGTTTTAATATAGTTACAGTCTAAAGCAAAATCTATCCAAATAGAAGTTTCAGTAGCTTCACCATCAGCATCAGTCATTTTAGAAGTAAAATGCTTTGGATAAATTCTTTTTCTATAACCTTCTCTCCAATATTAGCACAAACGGATCTAGATGATCTTCTTATTTGATCGGTCAATGCATAAGTTTCTTCTTTCGGAAATTTTTTACTCATCTCAAAAATTGTACGGGCAGCTTCAAATGCAAGCTGATATACCTTTAGTTCTTTATAACTCCCTGTCATATATTCTATATTTTATTTAAAATTTGACACTGCTACTCTAACCTGCTACTAATGTCCTAAAACGCTAAATTCGGGCTTAACCACCTTTCTACCTCTTCAACAGACATGTTTTTTCGCTTAGCATAATCTTTAATCTGGTCCTTATTAATTTTACCTAAACCAAAGTAACGTGATTCAGGGTGTGAAAAATAAAAACCGCTTACTGCCGCTGTTGGATACATGGCGTAATTTTCTGTTAAATGTAAACCAATCTTATTTTCTACATCTAATAAATCAAATAAAGTCTTTTTCTCTGTATGATCCGGACAAGCAGGATAACCCGGAGCAGGGCGGATACCCTTGTATGTTTCTTTAATCAAATCTTCATTACTAAGAGTTTCATCTGTTGCATAAGCCCAGTATTCTTTACGCACTAGTTCATGCATCCGCTCCGCGAAAGCTTCAGCCAGGCGATCTGCCAGGGCTTTAACCATAATGCTGTTATAATCGTCATGATCTTTTTCATATTTTGCAACCAACTCGTCACAACCAATACCTGTGGTTACTGCAAATCCGCCAAAATAATCCTGAATACTGGTTTCTTTTTGTGTTACAAAATCTGCCAAAGCATAATAGGGCTCGTTTGCAGCTTTTTCTGCCTGCTGGCGGAGGGTATGGATGGTGTATTGAGATTTGAGATTTGAGATTTGAGATATTTTGTTTTCTACTTCCAAAACAATATCATCATCAATTGCATTTGCGGGCCAGAAACCGATTACACCTTTGGCGGTTAATAATTTTTGATCTATAATCTGTTTTAATAATCTCTGTGCATCATCAAAAAGTTTTTTGGCTTCATCACCAACAAATTTATCTTCAAAAATTCTCGGATAACTGCCTCTTAATTCCCAGGTATGGAAGAAAGGAGTCCAATCAATATATGGAATAAGTTCTTCCAGAGGATAATCTTCAAAAACTTTAGTTCCTAAAAATGTAGGTTTTGGAGGAATATATCCGTCTAAATTAATTTGATATTTATTCTGGCGGGCTTCTTCTATTGTTTTAAAGTTTTTATCCGAGCGTTTATTTAAATGTGCTTCGCGGGCTTTGTTATATTCTTCACGGATGGCTTTAGTGTATTCTTCTTTGTTTTCATTGCTCATTAGGTTACTGCAAACCGTCACACTTCTTGATGCATCTAAAACGTGAACTGTTGGTCCGGAATAGTTAGGTGCAATTTTTACAGCAGCATGAATACGTGACGTTGTTGCCCCTCCAATGATCAGGGGAATAGTAAATTTCTGACGTTCCATTTCTTTGGCGAAGTGAACCATTTCATCCAGGGAAGGAGTTATTAGCCCACTAAGCCCAATAATATCTACCTGGTGTTTTTGGGCTTCGTCAATAATTTTTTGTGCAGGAACCATCACACCAAGATCAATAATCTCGAAATTATTACAGGCCAATACTACACCAACAATGTTTTTACCAATGTCATGAACATCACCTTTTACTGTCGCTAATAGGATTTTCCCTGCATTTTTACGCTGATTATAAGCCCCTCCTAAATCCTCCCCTAAGGGGAGGACTTCCTTATTGATTGATGGTAGAGATTTTAGAATTTCAGCTATTTTAAAAAGAGCAGGTTCGGTAAAGGATATAACTTCATCATTAGTAAACCTTAAAACTTTGTAGCCCTGTTCTTCTAACCAGTTTGTTCTTTCCTGATCATTTGATTTGTTTTCGGGGAGCTGATGAATAGATCCGTCAATTTCGATAACTAATTTTTTATCCAGGCAGGCAAGGTCTGTAATAAATTGGCCAATAATGTGCTGCCTCCTGAATTTAAAGCCTTCTAGCTTTTTTGTTTTTGTTAACTCCCATAAAATCGCTTCGGCTTTAGTTTGATTTTTTCTATTTTTTTTTGCAAATTCTTTTAATAATGGATAAAGAATAGGATCAGCAGTACAGTATCCAGGCTGCTGATCTCTCGCTTTATCTCCCTTCCCTTTGGGAAGGGCCGGGGATGGGCTATTTATAAAAGGTAAAAGATAGGCCACTGCTTTTTTCATCACTCTTGCAGATTTTACTACCTGAGGTAAAAACATTTTACCCTGGCCAAAAAGATCGCCAACAATCCCCATTCCATCCATCAAAGGACCTTCAATTACTTCTAAAGGTTTAGCATATTTTTGGCGGGCCTCTTCTACATCATCATCCAAATAATCAATTATACCTTTTATAAGTGAATGGGATAACCTGGATTCAACATTTTCTTTGCGCCATTCTTCATCTTTAATAAGGATTTTTCCTTTGGATTTAATGGTTTCAGCAAATTCAACCAATCGCTCTGTTGCATCTTTACGGCGGTTTAATAAAACATCTTCTATAAGCTCTAGGAGATTTTTGGGAATTTCTTCATAAACTTCCAGCATACCAGCGTTTACAATTCCCATATCTAAACCGGCTTTTATAGCATGGTAAAGAAATGCAGAATGCATGGCCTCACGAATGGTATTATTTCCCCGAAAGGAGAATGAAATATTACTTATACCGCCACTAACTTTAGCCAATGGGAGGTTTTCTTTGATCCAGCAGGTTGCATTAATAAAATCAACCGCGTAATTATTATGTTCTTCTAGTCCGGTAGCAACCGTTAAAATATTAGGGTCGAAAATAATATCCTGAGGAAGAAAATTTACTTCATTTACTAAAATATTATAAGAGCGTTTACAAATTTCTTTACGACGCTCCAGGGAATCGGCCTGGCCATCTTCATCAAAAGACATTACCACAACAGCGGCGCCATATTGCTTAATTTTATGGGCGTATTCTTTAAATTTTTCTTCGCCTTCTTTCAAAGAAATAGAGTTAACAATTCCTTTTCCCTGTAAACACTTTAGCCCGGCTTCGATCACGCTCCATTTAGAAGAGTCGATCATGATTGGAAGTTTAGCAATATCAGGTTCTGAAGCAATTAGATTTAAGAATTTAACCATTGCCGCTTCTGAATCAAGCATTCCTTCATCCATGTTTACATCAATGATTTGAGCCCCGCCTTCTACCTGCTGACGGGCAACAGCCAATGCACCTTCAAAATCATCGCTCAATATAAGTTTTGAAAATTTGGGCGAACCGGTAACATTTGTACGCTCACCTATATTTACAAAATTGGTTTCCGGAGTCAGAGTTACGGGTTCTAATCCGCTTAAGCGTAAGTATGGTTTTGGGATAACAGGTATGCGTGGAGGATATTTCGCTGCTTTTTCGGCAATGCATTTGATATGTTCAGGTGTAGTTCCGCAACAACCGCCAACAATATTTACAAAGCCATTTTTCATAAAATCTTCTACCAAATGAGCTGTTTCATGCGGATTTTCATCATAAGCCCCAAATTCATTAGGTAAACCTGCATTAGGGTAGGCAGAAATAAAACAAGATGCTTTTTCAGAGAGTTCTTCAATGTGAGGTCTCATATCTTTTGCGCCCAAAGCACAGTTTAAACCAATGCTTAACAGGTTTGCATGGCTTAAAGAATTTAAAAAGGCTTCTACGGTTTGCCCGGATAATGTACGGCCGCTGGCATCGGTAATAGTGCCTGAGATCATGATATCTATTTTTCGGCCGGTTTCATTTTCGTAATTTTTTGTTGCAAAAAGCGCCGCCTTGGTAATTAAGGTATCAGTTATTGTTTCAAATAAAAGCAGGTCTGCCCCGCCTTCTATCAAACCTTTTACCTGTTCATAGTATGCATTAACCAATTCATCAAAAGTAACAGCACGGTAACCAGGGTCATTTACATCCGGCGACATGGACGCCATTCTTGTAGTTGGACCTAAAGCGCCGGCAACAAACCTGGGTTTACCTGGGTTTTTTAAAGTATATTCTGTTGCAATTTCTTTAGCGATACGGGCTCCTTCATAACTCATTTCATACGACAGATCTTCCATCTGGTAATCTGCCATGGATATGCGCTGGGTACTGAAAGTGTTTGTTTCTATGATGTCGGCCCCGGCTTCCAAGTATTCCGCATGAATTTGTTTAATAATATCCGGGCGGGTAATATTTAACAAGTCATTATTTCCCTTTACATCGCAGGGATGATTTTTAAATCTTTCGCCACGAAAATCAACTTCGGTTAATTGGTAACGCTGGATCATGGTGCCCATTGCCCCGTCAATAACCAAAATGTGTTTCTTTAATTCTTCTCTAATGTTCATTTGTTAGTCTAAAGTCTTTGGTATCAGTATCAAGTAAAACAATTTATAAACTCCTAAGTCTTTATACTTGCGGCTAAATACTTTATACTCAAAATGGCTTATTTTCGAAGAGTCGGTGTTATATTGACTTTCACTTATCTGTTCCCGCACGTGCGGGATAGAATGTAGCACCTTGTAAGCACAGGTTGCTAAGACTTCGCAGGGTCTAATCCCTCCGTCTTTCTGAATAAGCGCCACAAAAATGCGAGAACTTTTGCTGAATTGCAAATAATTAGTGGATTTGGCAAATAATGTTATAGGAGCTAAGAATTATACCAGTATATTTCTTGCATAAATGCTGTACGCATTTCGACCCTGCCATTTCTAAGCTTGCGGAGTGCTGTACGCATTTCGACCCTGCCATTTCTAGGCTTGCGGAGTGCTGTACGCATTTCGACCCTGCCATTTCTAAGCTTGCGGAGTACTATACGAAATTTTACCCTGCTTTTTCCTTCATTTAGGATTTAAGCAAGAGGTTTAATATTAAAAAAATATAATTTGGAAAGCGGATGATTTTTACCTTCAATTCAGGCGTTTAATGACTTGTTCTTCTACTTTTTTATAAACCTGTATTGGTTTCAGATTTCTCCAGGAAAGATTATCTAAGAAACCTCCAAAATTAATGTAATAATCAATATTATTCCGTTTAAACTCGCTGATTACATGTTCACGGAAATTCACTCCGGCTATCCATCCATCTTCAACATCCTGAAACCACTCTTCATAATAACAATCGTCTGAAGAATGAAAATTTAAAATATTTTCACCAATAAGGATGAATTTATTAATTCCTTCATCAATCATGAGTTCTAAAATCTCCCGTTTTAGCATCATAATATCATTATGAAGCGCATCATTCCATTCGCCAATAAATTCTATAATAGAAAAACCATGTTCATAATCTGCATAAAGCACTTTCATATATAAAGTTTGTGAGCCAAAAAAATCCCATTGCGGATGTATAAGGTAATTATAGATTTGTTTATCGAATTCAAACTCGCTGTATTGAGTTTCAAAAAAAGGTGAACGGTTGTCTTCAGAAGCAATATAGTCGTCACGCCAACGGTAATATGGTTCTATCTCATGCATAAGTATTCAGCATAGGTTTGATTATATTAGAAATTAATTTTGCAAAAATCGGAATATTATCTAAAATCCTTAGAATTTTTAAATAGTTGAGCTGCTTTTACTAAAACTTTTCTTATTATCAAAACAGGTGCCTGGAGAGTGTCGGACCCTAAGTGTGAGATTATAAATACTTAAATTCAAGATAAAGATAGCTAGACGCAATATACAGGTTCAGAGATTCAATATACCAGTACGTAGATTTAATATATGAATATTAATACCTATACTTTATTTTACTGCCTAAGTATTCTTTAATCTAACCTGGGCAATATTATAATAACATATTTTAATAAGCTTATACCTTTAATCAACCTGTTAAAAAATTATTCGATAAAAAGTAAATTTTTTATAGCATTTTTGTAGCTATTAATAAACTGAAATAAACGAAAATGAATTTATTAAAAAGAATATTACTACTTAATTTGCTCCTTTTAGCATATATCTATAATTTTTCTTTTGCACAGGAAGAAAAGCCTGTTAAGAAGCAATCAACAAAAAGTATAGAAAAATACAATTATAACCAACAATTTCTATTGTATGGGGGTGTTAATATTCCTGTTGGGAGTTATGCCAATGTTCCCGGAAATGCAAAATTAGGCCCCTTAGTAGGATTGGGATTTGATAATTATTTTAAGCAGGGTTCTTGGGGGATTGGATTAGATCTTCGTTATTTTAGTAATAATGCAGATGTAGATCAAACTCAGGAATTACCTCGCTCTGGTATTACTACTACTTTTAACAATAAACCTAACTTTCAAAATGTTGCCTTAACAGTAGGCCCTACTTTTAGAATGGTTAAAGGTAAATTCGATTTTGAGGCTTATGCCAAATTTGGTGCATTATTCGAGTGGTTCCCAAACTATACAACAAATGGGATATATTTTGAAGATCAACCTTTTCATATATCCAATAGCAGCAATACTAAAGACAGAGCTATTGCCGGAGCTGCTCTTGCCGGGGCACGTTTTAATTATAAGGTGCATAAATTAATTTACTTGTTTTTACAGACAGATTATTTAATGGGATTAGGGAATGATAATTCTAAATTTAATTTTCATGAAGATTATGAAAAAACTGCTGAAATACCTGAAGGAACAACATTGGAATATATAAGTATAACTAGTGAATTCTTTAAACCAGCAAATAATAATTTCACTACCTCTATTAAGGCATTTAATGTTGCCGCAGGTATTAAATACATAATACCTTATGTTGCTAAACCCATACAGCCTAAATTTATTTTAATAGGTAAAACAATTACTAAAGGTACCGATGCTCCCGCCTCCAACGTAAAAACTACATTAACGAAAAATAAGGGGAAAAAGAAAACCAGCTCTTCTGACAAAAATGGCGAGTTTTCTTATACACTTGAACCTAATGCAGACTATACGATTGTGGGTACTAAAGATGGTTTTCCTTCTAATACAGAGAAAATATCTACAAAAGGACTTACTAAAGACAAAACCTTTTATGTAAAACTGGAATTGAGTATTAAATCATTAGAAGTAGGAAGTGTGATGGAATTAAAAAACATCTATTATGATTTAAATAAAGCCAATATCCGTTCTGATGCATCTGTTGTATTGGATAATTTAGTTCGTGCTTTGAAAGAAAACCCAACCATTAAAATTGAATTATCATCACATACGGACTCAAGGGCGAGTGATGAATATAATATGGATTTATCCCAACGGAGAGCGGATGCAGCGGTTAACTATTTAATTTCCCAGGGTATTGATGAAAAACGGTTAGTTGCAAAGGGGTACGGAGAAAGCAAATTAATAAATAAATGTGCTAATGATGTTGAGTGCACGGAAGAAGAGCATCAAAAGAACAGACGGACAGAAATTAAAATTTTGAGTAAATAATCTCTTTAATTATATTGAGGCTACTGATCTTAAATAAAGCGCTTTATTTGCAATTTTGAGTACATTAACATTAAGAAACATTTAATTTTTATTACACTTAAAAGAAAGATTTAAAAAAAAAGCGGCCAAACTTTTGGAGGTATTGGCCGCTTAAACACACATCTGTAATTAATAGGCAGATATATCAAATGAAAACTAACCGGGGATGTTAGTAGTTCATTTGTCAACTCTAAAAACAGTACAAGGGTAATATTTATTTGGATTAGTTCAATGGATGAATGAGTAAACGGTAGGTATTATTTAGTAAACGGTCAATCGACCGGAATTTTTATCAAAACACGGGTGCCTTTTTGGTTATTGTTTTGCTCAATTTTAATTGTTATAGGTTGCTTACTGCTTTTATTTAAGAGGTTGATACGTTCCTGGGTTAGCTGCATTCCTCTGCTTACATGTCCGGTTACTTTAATTTTTTGTGAGTTTGCAATCCCTATTCCATCATCTACAATTTCAATCTGAAGTTCTGTTTTTAAAATGTCAGGGTAATTAATCTTGAGTTTAATAGATCCGCCTTCTTCTTTTGGCATTATACCATGCCAAATAGCATTTTCTATAAAAGGCTGTAAGAGCATGGACGGGATAAGAATTTCATCAATATCAATACTTTTATCAATAATAATATAGTATTTCATTTTATCAGAAAAGCGCATCCTTTCTAAGGATAAGTATAGTTTTAAATACGTTAATTCTTCTTCAAGAGTAATATATCTTTTAGTGCAAATTTCAAGGTTTTTACGAATAAGCCTTGCAAACCCTGTTAATATTTGATTAGCAGTATTAGCTTCTCTATTATTAATAAAATGTTGAATAGAGTTCATTACATTAAAAACGAAATGAGGGTTCATCATCGCTTGTAATGCTTGTTGCTCTAATACAATTATCTTATTTTGAGTTAGAAGCTTTCGTTCCTCTGCCTGGCGTTGTCTTTTAAAAAAGAGATAAGCTACTGTTATTACAAATACTGATATAATGATGATAATTATAATATTGTACCACCAACTCAGCCAAAAAGGGCTTTTTATAACAAAAGGAATAGAAATTGATTTTGTCCATTCGCTATTACCTCGTTTAGCAGAGATACTGAAACGGTAGTTTCCTGGTTCTAACGAACTGAATTCAATAGAATTGTTATAGGTTTCCCGCCAAGGACTACTATCTTTAGTTCTATAACGATATAGAACCTTTTCATCGGCATTAAAATTTATAGAGGTAAATTGTATGGCAATATTATTTTGATCATAATTTAGTTCAGCAATACCTATGCTATCAACAGGCTTATCATTAACCTTAAAATTTGTTATATAGAATTTTGGTTGTGTAGAGTGCCTTGTTAAGGTATTCTCACTTAATACTGTAAGTCCATTATTTGTAGCTATATAAACATGATTTTTTTCAACTAAAATATCATTAACTTCATTAGATATAAGACCATTCTCAACTCTATAGGATAGTATAGCCTGATAAGGGGGAGCATATTTTACTTTATTTACCCCTTTATTAGTAGCTACCCAAAAATAGTTCTCATCCAATGCTAATTTGTAACAAATATTTCCGTTAAGCCCATTTTTGGCTGTAATACGACGTATAATTTTATCATCTTTCAATATAATAGCACCAAATCCGTAACTTCCTAAAACCATACTGCCATCAGGTAATTCCAATATATCTGTTACGCGTTTAGCTAAGAGAGCATTGGATTTACTAATAGTATCTAATTTACCATTTGAATACCGAAACAGGCCGTTTATATTACAAAACCATAACCTGTCTTTAGAATCATAATAAACGGTAAAAGCCCGGTCAGCAAAAAAAGGCTGATCCAAAAGATTAGTATTTGTTGTAAAAATTAAAGGGGAATTTTTATTTTCTAAAATGTAAACTCCGGAAGACATTGCAAAAGCTATTTTTCCGCTTTTGCTGATGCTAAAGGACTTGACTGCATATTTCATATCATGTTTTTCTTTAAGGAAACGGATATTTTCTCCCTTAATCTTATTTCCTTTAATTTCACCAACTGCATTGTCAGAAGCAAACCAGATAGTTTTAGTTTGAGGATCTGTATATATTTTTTTTATTGGATTATAAGAGAAAGTGGAAGTTTTTAAACTCTGATATGTAATTTTTTTGTCACTAATAAAATTTAAGCATCCTCTTCTGAGACCTAAAATTATTCTGCCATCCCAATGTTTAGCAATACTATGGATAGCATCTTCTCCTAATCCTGCTGAGGAATTATACTGAATTATATTTTGTGTATTTCGGGGAAGCATAAACACGCCATCTCCAATAGTTGATATCCAGATATTACCATCTTCATCCTCCATTGCATGTGTAATAAATTTCCCGTATAAGTAATTTTCAGGAGTTGACTGCCCTTTTCTAAACAGATAAATCCCATTGCCTAAAGTAGTGGCCCATAAATTTTCATTTCTATCAATGAAAAAGTATCGTAATCCGGTTTTAATGACATGAGCAGGAATTTTTCTTATCACTTCAACTCCATGCTCTTTAATCTCCATTAATCCTTCTTTTGTCACAAATAATAGAGTATTAGTCTCCCTATTATATTTACATGCTTTAATAGATGCGGGAAAGTGATGCGGAAGAGGAATGAATTTATTATTTTTAATCGAATATATTTTTTTATTAACTATCCAAATACGCTGTTTACTATCCTGCATAATAAAAGAGTTTGCTATATCTTCTTTTTTATCAGTATTGTTATAAAAAGTTACCTTATCATCATCTATCATGACAATTTGCTGTTGGCTTGTTCCTAACCATAATCTATGATTAGCATCTTCAAAAAATGAGATATAACTAGCTTTTATAACTGCTTTTTTTAATGTTTTATCATTTTCTGAATTATAAATCTTCTTTTGATAGAAATAGCTCAGATTTCCATTTAAAGTTAAAAACCAAATACGGCCCTTAGAATCTTCATTTATTTGAAAAACTTCGTTATCAGACAAGCCATTATTCATGGTAAATAATTCGAAATTTTTTCCGTCGAATCTGTTTACACCACTTTCAGTTGCAAACCATAAAAATCCCCTTGAATCTTGAAAGGTATAATAGACTCTGGAATTAGCAAGACCATTTAGGATTCCATAATTTTTAAAATTCAGGGTTTGTGCGTTTAAGTTAGTAAGCGGCAAATAAAAAAGAAAAGTGAAGGAGATAAACCAGAGGGAAAATAATGAAATGAGTTGTCCACGCTTCATTCCATAAAAATACAATATTATTGCTTTCGAAAGAAATTCTTTATTTTTTCAGCAAAGTCAGGATTTCTTCTCCGGGATACTGGCAATTCTGTACCATCATGTAAAATGGCTACATATCCGGTTTTATTATTATAATCTTTTAAAAACTCTAAATTTATAATAATTGATTTATGAATTCGAACGAAATTAATACCATTAGTTAATATGTCTTCAAAATCTCCAAGAGATTTTGCAACAACTAATTGGGCTCCATTTAATAAGTGAAAAATCGAATAATTACTATCTGCCTCAATATAAACTATCTCTTTAATGTCTACTATATGAAAACCCTGGGCATACGGAACCGTTAATTTTCTGATCTCCTTTTTATCATTCATATTTTCCATCAGATTTTCTAATGAATCTGAATAGACATTTTTATCAAGATTATGCTGGTCTTTTATTCGGTTTTGGATAATAACTTTTTCTACAGCTGTTTTTAATTCTTCAATATCAACAGGTTTTAACAGATAATCCACAGCACTTGCTTTTATTGCCCTGATGGCATATTGATCATACGCGGTTGTAAATATTACAGAGATAAGTTTTTTTTGTAAATCTGGCAATAGCTCAAAACCGTTTTCTTTTGGCATAGCGATATCCAAAAAAACGACATCTATAACATCTTTTTCTAGTATTTTACGAGCCTCTGCCACAGATGTTACTATACTCACTACATGAACATGCGGACAATTTATTTCAAGCAAATAGAAAAGAGATTTACGACTATACTCTTCATCATCAACAATGAGGGCGTTAAGTTTTGTCATGCTGTATGGTTTTATTGGTTTAAATCACGTTTTATCAAATTTATAAATAAAGTGAACAATAAATTACGAAAATTAATAGGAAATAACCTGTTGTTCTACTTGATTGGGAAGTTCTCTAAACTCATATTGCTGTGTTCTTAATTGCGGTTCAAATCCTGTTTCGCTTATAGCATCCTGTATTCCTTTTGATGTAAAGCGATGAGGGGCACCAGCTGCGGAAACTACATTTTCTTCAATCATGATTGAACCGAAATCATTGGCACCTGCCTGTAAACAAATTTGTCCAACCTGTTTGCCAACAGTTAACCATGAAGCTTGTATGTTTTTTATATTAGGCAACATTATTCTGCTTAAAGCGATCATCCTTATATATTCATCGCCACTAACCTGATTGGTAATGCCTCTTACTTTTTTTAATAGAGTCCCATCATCCTGAAAAGGCCAAGGAATAAATGCTATAAAACCTTTAGAAGTTTCTGGTTTTTCTGCCTGAACCTGACGTAGCCAAACTAAATGCTCAAAGCGTTCTTCCAGGGTTTCTACATGCCCAAACATCATAGTAGCAGAAGTAGTTAAACCTAATTGATGCGCAGCACGCATTACATCAAGCCATTCCTGCCCGCCACATTTTCCTTTAGATATTAATCTTCTTACCCGGTCATTCAATATCTCTGCACCTGCCCCCGGTAAAGAGTCTAAACCCGCTTCCATTAAATCTCTTAACACTTCCGTATGCGAAATCTTTTCCAGTTTTGCGATGTGGGCAATTTCCGGAGGGCCTAATGAATGTAATTTTAAGCTTGGATATAATTCTTTTAGTTGTTTAAATAAATCCACATAAAACTGCAGGCCTAAATCCGGATGATGGCCGCCCTGAAGCAATAGCTGATCTCCGCCATAGCGAAATGTTTCTTCAATCTTTTGTTTGTAGGTTTCAATATCAGTAATGTAACTTTCTTCGTGGCCAGGCCTGCGAAAGAAATTACAGAACTTACAATTTGCAATACATACGTTGGTAGTGTTTACATTACGGTCAATAATCCAGGTGACTTTGCCATGCGGTACCTGCTTTTTTCGAAGCTCATTAGCAACATACATCAGTTCTGGTGTAGCAGCTTCTTTAAATAAAAAAACGCCTTCATCCTGAGAGAGAAAATCAAAATTTATAGCTCGCTGCAATAATTGTGAAGTATTCATCAGCACAAATATAAGTACTTGATTTTGTATAAAATACTGGTAAGGATTTATACGTGTATTCTATTTAAAAAATAAGGATGAAGATTTAACGTGTATTTATCAACAGATTAATTGTTTTAATTTATTTAGATAATAATAAGTAGTTACTTTATTGAAATTTTTATTGAGGTTGATTTAGTAAAATCTGTAAATATTATATTACAGTTAATTAATTTAACAAATTGTCGGTTTTGTTTTTATAGAACCGGACACAAACCAGTAATTACTAAGATTTAAAATTTAGCATTTGATTATATATACTATGAATGATTTATTTTAATTAAAATAGCTTCAATATATCTGTTAACCCATCTGTTTATTTGCCATAAATTTATAATTTTATATTTTCCAGTTTATTAAAACACAAATGAATACCATTAAGGTTACCATAAAAGATAAAATTGCCATTGTCGCTTTAGATCGCGGAAAATCAAACGCCATAAATGGAGAAATGGTAGCAGAACTGCACCAGATGATACGCAATATTGAGAATGATACTAATATTGGAGGAGTAATTTTAACCGGGAAACAAGGTTTTTTTTCTGCGGGAATTGATTTGATCGAACTGTATGATTATGATGAAATACAGATCAGGGAGTTTTGGACTAATTTCTTAAATATGGTTACTGCTTTTACTTCTTTTAAAAAACCTGTGATTGCTGCAATCAGCGGCCATAGCCCGGCCGGTGGCTGTGTGCTGGCTCTTTGTTGTGATTATCGCTTGATGGCTGAAGGGAAGTATATCATTGGTTTAAATGAAATCCCGGTAGGAATTATAGTACCTGATAGTATTTTTAATTTATATGCTTTTTGGCTTGGGAATTCAGCAGCTTACCGCTATTTACTGGAAGGCAAATTACTGAGTACTGTCGAAGCCCTGGAAGCAGGGTTAATTGATGAAGTGGTTCATATTGATTCTCTTATATCCGCCGCAGAGCGTAAAATTCAAAAATATATTCAATTAGACTGGACTACCTGGCAGCAAAGCAAACTGAATTTACGTAAGGAATTGATCAGTAAAGTAAGTGCAGATCAAACAGCAACCTTAGAGATCATGCTTAAGCAATGGTGGTTGCCTAATACACGTTCTATTTTACATACTATTATTCAAAATCTTAAAACTCCGCGTGAATCCAAGCAATCTTAAATTAATTAAACAATGAGTACTGTTTCAACTAATATTTCAGGTTCGGCTCCATCAGTAAGGGGTATGCTTCGCGATGATGCTTTAAAGGGAAAAACCATCGTGGTAACTGGCGGCGGAACTGGACTGGGTAAAGCCATGAGTACCTATTTTCTAAAACTTGGCGCCCATGTAGTGATCACCAGCCGGAAGCTTGATGTTTTGCAAAGAACTGCTGCAGAAATGGAGCAGGAAACAGGAGGGAAAGTTTTAGCGCTTGTCTGCGATGTTCGGAATAATGATGAGGTTGAAAGTGTTTTAGAACAATCACTAAAAGAATTTGGCGCCGTACACGGATTGTTGAATAACGCAGCAGGAAATTTTATATCCCCGACAGAACGCCTGTCATCCAATGCTTTTGCTACCATTATTGATATTGTTTTGAAAGGAACTGCAAACTGCACCTTAGCTTTCGGTAAACACTGGATCAGGGAAAAACAAGCCGGTACTATTTTAAATATAATAACTACGTATGCCTTTACAGGATCAGCCTATGTAGTACCATCCGCTTGTGCAAAGGGTGGGGTTTTAGCCATGACCAGATCTTTAGCCGCGGAATGGGGCAAATACCAGATCCGCACAAACGCTATTGCTCCCGGGCCGTTTCCAACTAAGGGTGCCTGGGACAGGTTACTTCCGGGGGATATGGCTAAAAAATTTGATTTTAAAAACCGTGTGCCACTTAAACGGGTTGGCGAACACCAGGAACTGGCTAACCTGGCTGCTTACCTGATGTCAGATTTTTCGGGATATATTAACGGCGAAGTGATCACAATAGATGGGGGAGAATGGTTACAGGGTGCAGGACAGTTTAATGGTTTAGAAGCTATTACTCCCGAAATGTGGGATGCACTTGAACAAATGACCAGGTCTGCTAAAGGAAGTTGAGTAAATAAGCATCCTTAGCTTTTTTCTCTTTAATCTTTGCTCCTTAATCTCTTAAGAACTTATTGCTGTAACATCCGCCAAGGCATTAAACAAATAAACCGCTCCGGTTTTAACTTCTACACAACGATATCTTTTACGTACCAGTTCTTCTTTTCGGAATACTTTGCCATTTTTCATAGAGAATAATCCATGATGTTTAATTTTCTCAACGTGTATTACTCCTTCATCTTTCTTATCATAACGTTGAAGCACCCTGATTAAATTAAGATCAGAACAACTGGATGCTGAGGGATTTTCCAGGTAATTAAAAATAGCGGTTTTTACATCTTCAGGAAAAACAGAATTTTCAAAGAAAGGCTTCATCATTCGTTTAAAATTAGTTTTCCATTCTGTTCCGTGTGGTTTTGCTTTATGTTTATGCTCATTCCAAGTCAATAAATGGGCAAATTCATGTACAGTTGTTACTAAAAAAGCAAATGGGTTGAGATTGTAATTTACAGATATACGATGCCCCTCTGTTTTAAAAGGCGCCCGATAATCACCGTATTTTGTGTTCCGGTTGCGGGAGACTTTAAATTCACACTGGAAATAATCTATCCATCGGGCAATAACTGGCGCAGCGCCCAATGGGAGATATTTCTCTAATATTTGAACTTTATCCAAGCGGTTATTTTAAAAGCTGATAGGTAATTAAGCTTGCAAAATACGCCAGTCCGGCCATATAAACAAATTGAATAAAAGGCCATTTCCAATGTTTTGTTTCGCGGTAAACCACCGCGATTGTACTCATACATTGCATGGCAAATGCATAAAAGATCATTAATGAAAATGCAACAGCCGTGGTAAAAACAGGTTCCCCCGTTTCCGCGTTCTTAGCCAGCTGCATTTTCTCCCTTATCGATTCGGTATGCGCATCATCTCCTTCAACACTGTAAATAGTGGCCATTGTGCCTACAAATACTTCCCTGGCTGCAAAGGATGTAATTAGTGCAATTCCGATCTTCCAGTCAAAACCTAAAGGTTTTATTGCGGGTTCAATGGTTTTACCCAATACGCCGGCAAAAGAATTTTCCAGTTTGGCAGATGCTTTTAAGCGATCTAATTCTTCGGGCGAATAACTTTGTGTATAGGTTAAAGAACTGAAATCTTTGTCAATCTTATCAAATCTCCCCGGAGGCCCGTATGATGCTAAAACCCATAGAATAATAGAAACGGCAATAATTACCTTTCCTGCTTCAAACACAAAAGTTTTAACTTTTTGATACATAGTTAACAATACATTATTCCACCTCGGCATACGGTAAACGGGTAATTCCATAATAAAATAACCACGTTCACGGGCACGAATTAAACGTTTCATAACCCATGCTACAATAATGGCGCTTATTATACTAAGTACATACATGGCCATTAAAGCAATTCCCTGTAGGTTTATAAACCCCCAAACCAAACGATTGGGAACAACCAGGGATATTAATAAGGTGTAAACCGGCAAACGGGCAGAACAGGCTATTAGAGGGGTAACCATAATGGTAATCATTCTGTCTTTCCAATTCTCTATATTACGGGTACTCATGATAGAAGGTACCGCACAGGCAAAGCCACCGATCATGGGCACAACAGATTTCCCGCTAAGGCCAACTTTATGCATGATTTTATCCATCATAAAAGTTACCCGCGACATAAAGCCTGTATCTTCTAATACAGAAATAAAGGCGAAAAGTATAGCTATTTGAGGTATAAAAATCAATACGCCGCTTAAACCTGATAAAACTCCATCAACAAGTAAATTAGTAAATACACCTGCCGGAAGAAAGCGATGTCCGACATCGGTCAGCCAAACAAATAATTGTTCTATTAACGCCATTGGATAGGCAGACCAGGCAAAAATGGATTGGAAAATGAGGAAAAGTATGGCAAAGAATATGACGAAACCGAAAACTTTATGTGTTAAATATTTGTCAATCCGGTTACTTACCGTTTCCTGTCGCGGATCTGCCTTAAACGTTATCGTATCAAATAAAACATCATTAATAAAATTATAACGGGCAATTGTTTCGGCAGCTTGTAATTTTTGAGAGTGGAATTCAAATTCTGTTTTAATATCTTCTACCCGTTTGCTTTGCTGATGGGATAAAAAGCCTAAAGCTTCGTGCTGATGGGCAATCTGTAAAGCAACATAAGGCAGATCTATTACCATTTCTACAGAGATTTTTTCTATTAATTGAGGAGCCAAAGCTTCTGTTTCAATAGACTCAACCTGTAAGGGAATTTTACCTGCATTTACAATGGCTTCTTTTAGTTTATCAATTCCTTCTTTATTTCGGGCAGAAATAGGGATTACCTGCACACCCAATTTAGAAGCAAGTTCATCCACAGAGATTTCTATCCCTGATCTTGTTGCCAGATCCATCATATTTAATGCAATAATGATGGGTATTTTAAGATCAGCAACTTGTGTATAAAGAAGTAAATTCCGTTTTAAATTTGATGCATCAGCAACAAAAATAATAAGGTCTGGATAGGCTGTGTTTTTTTTATCGGCAAGAGCCTGCACTACAATAAGTTCATCCTTGCTTTTAGGATAAAGGCTGTATGTGCCCGGAAGATCTATGATTTCTGCTTTTCGCTGATCAGGAAGTTTACAATATCCTGTTTTTTTATCAACAGTTATTCCCGGGAAGTTACCAATTTTTTGATTTAGACCGGTTAGAACATTAAAAAGAGTGGATTTTCCGGAATTGGGGTTTCCAACCAGTACAACTTTTAGATCATCATCCACTTAATTACTGTAATATAATGGTAGAGGCTTCCTGCTTCCGCAGACTTAACTGATACCCTGAAACGGTAACGGCAATAGGATCTCCGAGTGGGGCGAAACGTTCAACAACAATCGATTCGCCGGGTAAACAACCCATTTCCATTAATTTAACCGACATTTCTAAGTCTGTAAATCCTTTTATAATCCCTCTTTGGCCAGGCTCAAGTTGTGAAAGCGTCATGCTCTTTTAATTATTTTGATTCCAAAAGTATAGCTTATTTAAATTAAATCCAAATAAGCCTACTACTGATTTGTAAAAAAATTGCTAAAATTTACGAAGGCTATCTAATTCAGTTGATGAATAGTTCTGTTAAACTTAGGACAGTTGCATTTTTTTCTTGAAATACCGCAGGAGGTAATGTTTATAAATAGTAGTGCAGCGCAAAATATTTTAAAGATATTTTTCATTAAAACGTATTCTATGTAATAAGATATAACTAAAAATACCCATTCCAACTCCCGTCATATCACAAAAAAAGTCCCACCATTCAGCTGAACGATAAGTGAAAATTTTCCATTGGAGTAATTCTATACCGCCACCTAATAAGATGGTAATTAACAGTATCTTTAAAATGGTCACACTTCGGTATTGATAACTTAATTGCTGTCTTATTTTGCCATAAAATAACAGTACTGTCAGCACAAAGAAAAAACCGGTATGTGCGAGTTTATCAAATCCCGCAAAAAAAGTTATACCACCTGTACCGCTTATTGGAATGTCACACAGAATTAGCGTAATAAATGACCAAATAATAGCCAGATATTGATGCTTTAAGGTATTAAGCATTATACGCCAATCTGCGTTTTATAGTCATCAGCGCTTAAAAGCTGTTCTATTTGTGAAGGATCTGATAGTTCAACCTTTACCATCCAACCATCTCCGTAAGGATCGTTGTTTACTAATTCCGGGTTTGTATCAAGTTTTTTATTTAATTCAGCAATTTTACCGCTAATAGGCATAAACAGGTCTGAAACTGTTTTTACGGCCTCCACCGTACCGAAAACATCTTCCTGATTTACTTCCTTACCCAAGGTATTAATATCTACATATACAATATCACCCAACTCATGTTGTGCAAATTCTGTAATGCCGATATAGGCGTGCTTACCTTCAACACGTATCCATTCATGATCTTTGGTGTATTTTAATTCTGATGGGAAATTCATATTTTTTTATTTGCTCAAAAATAGAATAACTGTATCATACTTCCAAAATACACTAATCTTTCTTATTGTGTTAAATGCATACTATTTTATCTGCTAATTCTTCAAAACGGAAATAAAGCCCTTTAATTCGGTTAATCCAGGGCCAGGGTAAATAATATAGTAGTATGTATTTGCTTCTACCAAATGTTCATTAATTTCTGCGCCCCAGTTATTATTATACCCTCTTTGGCTGAATACCAATCTGCCGGCACGGTCAAATATTTTTACCTGGTTGCTGGGATATTTATCTATATTATGTATTTCCCAAACGTCATTAAAACCATCTCCATTTGGTGTAACAATGTTATTCACTCTCAACGTTCTATCATCTTCTTTTACCTCAATGGTTATGCTTTGCTGAGCGCTGCAACCTGTGGCATTAATTATTAGTACTTGGTAAGTGGGCTCTGGCTTGGACGGATAGTTAGGAATGCTGTATTCTGCCCACTAATAATGCCGTTAGCATCTGCCCAAACATAAGTTGTTCCGCCTGTAGCAGTTAAAATAGCTGTTTCGCCTTCTGTGATGCTATTGCCTTTATTACTAATAATTAAATTATCCGGCAATCCATTTACTGTTAATTTTAATGTACGAATTATCTCATCTATTCCGCCATTAACTGTACCACCATTATCTTTCACTTTTACGATCAGATTTGCTGTGCCACTTGCTCCGTTTTTTAGCTGGTAGGAGATAGTAGCTATGCCATTTACCATATTGCTGATGTTAAACTGATCAAATAATCCAGGATTATCGGAACTTATGCTTAGCATATTGCTTTGAGCGCTTTCCGGCCCGGAGCTTATTCCACTTACAGGAATGGTTTGTATTGTATTTGTGCTACATAAAGCCTGGTCTGCTATAACATCAAGAGTTGGCTGTTCATTAATATCAGTTATGGTAATGGTAAATGCCTTATCAAAGAAGCCGGACTGTGTAGAGGAACGCACAAGTATGGAATATTTATCCTTGTTCTCAAAATTAAAAATTTGGTTTGAGATGAGTTCGTTTCCGTTAATGGTAAAGGATGAATTATCTGTATCTCCTTCTCCTGTTACCTACTGTGTACCCACAAGTCAGAAAATTAAGATATTTGCCAGATGTTAGAGAGAATAAATTCTTTACCGGATTTTAGCGGCTCCTTTGGAGATAAGCGTATTGAAGCGCGGGCACGTGAAGTATTAA
>JBASZP010000015.1:0-20718 GCA_049660965.1 Daejeonella sp.
GATACAATCAAGCCGGATGTTGTTGGCTTATGGTTTTTTACGACGTGTATTTGAAGTTTTTGAACGCTATAAAACTCCAATTGATATGATCACCACATCCGAGGTGGCAGTTTCTGTAACCATTGACGAAGTACAACATTTAGATGATATTATTATTGACCTTAACAAATTTGGCACTGTAGAGGCAGACACCAATCAAACGATTATTTGCATTGTGGGCGATTTTGGCGCTGATAAGCACGGTTATGCCTCACGTGTGTTTGAGGCATTAAAACATATTCCCATACGCATGATTTCTTATGGCGGAAGCAGTTATAATATTTCGCTTCTGGTTAGCCAGAATGATAAAACTGAAGCATTAAGGTCATTGCATAACCGATTATTTGAATAAATGTCTATTAACTAACTAAAATAAATGATAATGAGTTTTCTTAAAAAAATGTTTAGCAAAAATAAAGAATATACTGAGAAAGTAACCAGCCAATCCCTGCCGGCAGAATTAAAATTAGAAGAACTAACAGACGGGGAAACAAATTATATAAACACTAACATAGCCCTTGCAAATAAAACACTTAAAGATTTAGGACTTAAACAAGATGAGGATTTATTTGATCCAACCAGGATTGAGCAAGCTATTAAGGCTTGGTTTCAAAATGATTTACAGGCAAAGTTGGAGATAGATGTGAATAGCTATTCTAATTCTTTAGCCGCTGGTTGGGGGAAATATTTGGAAGAGAAACTAGGGATGACATGGCAGGTGATAACTGATGAATTTGGAACAGAGATTGGGCTATATCACAAACAAAACCATGTGACACTTTTCCCATTTAATTTAACTGCAAAAGCATTTAACAAAAAAGATTTTGGGCTTTTATCTGTTGTTACGGACAAAACTAAAAAGGTAATTAATGATAGATAAGATAATTTATGCTTGTAAATTGTCTGAAACCTGAGCCTCAATTTATTACAAATTAACTCCGGAAACAAAAAAATAATCATGTTTGATCAAATTCTTATTAAACGCTTTCAATCCTTAGAAACACCGTTTTATTATTATGACCTGGATTTACTGGATAAAACGCTAAGGGCATGTAAAAGCGCTTCAGATAAATACGGTTTTCATGTGCATTATGCTTTAAAAGCAAATTTTAACGAGCGTATATTATCTGCCATTGAAGATCTGGGTTTTGGCGCTGATTGTGTAAGCGGTAATGAGGTTAAAAAAGCAGTTGAAACTGGTTTTAATCCTGAAAAGATCGTGTTTGCCGGGGTTGGTAAATCCGACCGGGAAATTATGGATGCGCTGGACCGTAACATTTTTTGTTTTAATGTCGAATCGATCCAGGAATTAAGTGTTATTAATGATCTGGCTAAGCAAAAGAATAAAATCGCCAAAGTAGCTATCCGCATAAACCCTAATGTTGACGCACATACGCACCAGTACATTACCACCGGTTTAGAAGAAAATAAATTCGGTATTAACCAATGGGAATTACCTGCCTTTATAGAAGCATTAAAACAGTCGGATCATTTAGATTTTATTGGCATTCACTTTCATATTGGCTCTCAAATAACAGATCTGGAAGTATTTAAAAATTTATGTTTTAAGGTCAATGAAATCCATCAATGGTTTAATGAACATGGGTTTCAGCTCAAGGTTTTAAATGTAGGCGGCGGTTTAGGGGTAGATTATCATCATCCGGATGAGCATTTGGTACTTGATTTTGAGAATTACTTCAAAATATTCGATCAGTTTTTGGAACGCAAACCTGGTCAGGAAGTACATTTTGAGTTAGGCAGGGCATTAGTAGCCCAATGTGGTAGTTTAATAAGCCGCATATTATATGTAAAAAACGGACTGAAAAAGAATTTTCTGATTTTGGATGCAGGTATGACGGAATTAATGCGCCCTGCTTTATACCATGCTTATCATAAAATAGAAAATATTAGCTCAGTAAAACAGGCTAAATCTCAAATCTCAAATCTCAAATCTCAGTGTTATAAGTATGATGTTGTTGGCCCTATTTGTGAAAGTTCAGATTCTTTTGGGAAAGAAGTAGAATTGCCTCAATCTTTTCGCGGAGATTTAATAGCCATTAGAACTGCCGGAGCTTATGGTGAGGTAATGGCTTCGGGATATAATTTGAGAGAGCGGGTAAATTCAGTTTATGGGACGCTAATTGAATCCGAAAGGCTAAATTAAACACTAACGATAAGGAAATAGGCATAGTTTTTAAGAAAACTGAAAATAACTACTTTAGTTAAAAAGGCATTCCTATACCAAAATTATAGTTAAAGAAGCGATAAACATCCGGGCTATTGGTTGCTCTATACTTTTCTTTAAAGTCTTTTCTATTAAACAAATATTTAATTACATATTGATCTGACCCTGAAAATTGAGGATCTTTGACTTTTACACCTACATCAAGCCTGAATACAAAGTAATTTAGATCAAAGCGCAACCCTGCCCCTGCACCAATGGCCATTTGACCTAAAAACTTATCAAATTTAAACTCACCATCAGGATTTTCTATACTTTTACGAATTCTCCAAACATTGCCAAAATCTGCAAAGGTAGCACCCTTAACTTTTGAGCTTAATAAGTTATTAATAATTTTAAATCGATATTCCAGATTACCTTCGAATTTTATTTCACCCAGCTGATCCAGATTACGCAAATTACTACGTGTAGTCTCATCAGCAAGTATAGCCCGGTTATAATTGCCTGGGCCAAGCGTACGGGCCTGCCACGCCCTTACTCCGCTGGATCCTCCGGCAAAAAAATTCTTTTCAAAAGTTAAAGTAGGACTGTTGCCATAAGGTATACCAATACCCGGATTAAAACGGGTTATAAGCTGTCTGTCACCACCAAAATATCTATAAATTCTAAAATCTATTTCTGTTTTAACATATTGTTGAAAAGGTAACCCGAAAATAACTTTATTACCATCTGCATTAGTTTCATATTTAAAAAGATAATCTAACAATCCTAAAGTATTACCACCAGCATCTAAACTTCCTCTAAAAAATATAAAATTATTATATGTATTTAATCTTAAGTTATTGTATGTATAAGAATATTGGCTTCCTAAATTAAATATTCTGCGGTCATTAGTTTTGATGTACAATAAATATCCTCTTTTTTCTAAGGAGTCTCTAAATGCACCATCAAGTTTTCCGTTTCTGAATTCAATATTAATTGGTGTTACAGAATGAAGTTTATATTTTGTTTCTACAAAGTTGTAAGTAATGGAATTAGTAAAAACACGGCTTCTAAACGCATTTTTTTGATCAAAAAATTGAAGATTGCTGGAGAAAATAGTGTGCGGAATTCCGTTTTTACCAAATAAAGGTATTTTGAAAGGAACAAGTAATTTAGGAATAGTTAAAGTTGCTCCCAACTGAAAATCCCTGTTAAAAATACGATCAATAATATTTCCTTTAGCGGCAGCATCAAACTGAACTCCATATTTTGCTTTAACTTCTAAAAGTTCTGCCCCGCCAAATAAATTTCTGTTTGTGTAAGTATTCCCCAAATTAACCCCGGCACGCCCTGTATTAAAAGTAAATTCACCTTCAATACGGTTGCTCATTTTTTTCAATGGGATAATTTCATATTTAGGACTTAATTTGAGGGAATCTTCGGGAGATTTGATAAATTCTATTTTTACATTTTTAAAAACATTTAGGTCATATAATCTGTCGTATGTTAAATTCTCCTTACTAATATTATAAATATCTCCCTTTTTTATAAAAGAATATTTTGCTAAAAGTTTAGGATTAAATTTTTCTGAATAATCAATAATATGATATTGTGAATCTACTAATACTGTATCTTTTATAGACCTTCTTCTAGAGATCCCGTTACTATTTTTTATAGTTATAAAAGTATTATTAATAGTATAAATCTGATGTGATTTTTTATCTTTAGGATTATCAATATAAAAGTTAATATCTGCCTGGCTTGAGTTTAAATTGGTATCTGCTTTTCCATACATATATTGTCTTACATAATCAAAATACCCATTTCTTCGCATTAACTGGTAAACCTGCTCACGATCATATTCTAAAGAATCAAGATCATAACGCGACCCTTTATGAACATGAGTAAAACTACTATGATTAATTTCAACTAACTTTTTAACATTACTATCAGCAATTATATAGGAAACATTGCGTATTTTAAATTCAGTTCCAGGCTTTGCTGTATAAGTTATATGAGCCCTCTTATTTTTAATTTTAATAGCGCTTTCTACCTTTGCATTAAAAAAACCTTTATTCTTTAAAAATTTCTCTATTTGTGTTTGTGATATATCAATTAATGCACTATCCAATATATGTGGGGCCTCTCCAATCTCTTTGATCCTGTCTGTTCTATACTTACCGTTTTTAGTATTAAAAGTATTATATAAAAATAAATTTAGTGGTGAATTTGGACGGACATCTTTTTGTACATAAAGTAAAGCTTGCTCAGAAAATTTTTTATCAACCCCAACTAGTTTTACCTTAGTTACTAAAGCCTGATCATCACGCAAATAACGCGTAGACCTACAAGCAGATAATATTAAGATCAAAAATGCTATACTTGCAAATGAGAAATAATGTGTTTTAATATATGCTTTCAAAGTCTCAAATAAGTTTTGTTAAATCATTACATCAAAAGAAGAACAGAAAGGACAATGGTCTTTTCATTGTAGAAGGAATTAAATCCGTAATAGAATTCACTCAATCAAATTACCTGATAGATACTATTTTCTGTACTGCTCAAGTGATGCCAAAGTTGGTCAATTTCTCGCAAAAAATAAAGCTATACCAGGTTACCGAAGCAGAATTAACAAAAATAAGCACATTAACTACCCCACAAGATGTATTAGCATTAGTTCAAATACCTCAGCAAACATTCATCAATACAAAATTGTTTGAAAATTCCTTCACATTAGTATTAGATGATATACAAGATCCTGGGAATTTAGGTACCATCATTCGTACTGCAGATTGGTTTGGGTTTCAACATATTATTTGTTCAACTAATACTGTTGAAGTTTATAATCCTAAAGTTGTACAAGCCAGTATGGGTTCGCTTTCGCGGATAAAAATTAATTATACCCATTTACCGGATTTTTTAAAAATAGTGAAAGCACCTATTTATGGTGCATTATTAAACGGAAAATCTATTTATGAAACCGAATTTAAAACAGGGGGTATACTTGTTTTAGGTAATGAAGGGAATGGTATTACTACAGATGTACTCCCACATATTGAGCATCAGGTAACTATTCCGCGTTATGGCCATGCAGAATCATTAAACGTAGCAGTTTCTGCGGCTATATTCTGTTCAGAAATTAAAAGAAAACATAAATAAAATTGAATGCAATTAATAATTTGTTATTTTTGCAGCAATCCAAACTAAGGTCGGGTGGCCGAGTGGCTAGGCAGAGGTCTGCAAAACCTTTTACAGCGGTTCGAATCCGCTCCTGACCTCACTAAAATTTTAAGATATAAAAACATGGGAGTTACACGTTTAAAAAGAAAAGACAGGAAAAATAAAACTACTTCTCGTTTAGAAGTTCAGTTTTTAAAATTAGGCCGTAATATTGAGGTTGGAAGCCGTTCAGTACAATCTCCAAAAAGCCAGGTAAGCATTAATAATGCTGTATTAGCAAAAATTGAAGCTGAAGCTAAGAAATAATTCACTTTGTCTTTAAAAGTATAAAATCCTGATTGCTGAAAGTGATCAGGATTTTTTGTTTATTTATATCTATTAATCTTCCAGTAACTTCTTATTAATCCGTTTTACCAAACCAGGACCTTCATAAACAAAGCCGGTATATAGTTGAATTAATGATGCCCCGGCATTTATTTTTTCAATCGCATCTTCCGCTGAATGAATACCGCCAACGCCAATAATCACAAAAGATTTACCTGATTTATCTGAAAGATATTGGATTACCTGGGTTGACCTTTTAGTTAATGGCTTGCCGCTTAAACCGCCAATCTCAGTTTTAATACTATCTTTTGATAATAATCCATCACGTGAAATGGTGGTATTAGTTGCAATTACCCCGGCAATTTTAGTTTCCAAAACTATTTCAATAATATCATCTAACTGAGAATTAGTAAGATCAGGCGCTATTTTTAAAAGGATAGGACGGGAAATACCATTCTTTTGATTACGTTGTTGTAGGGTATTCAGAATATGTTTTAAGGGTTCTTTTTCCTGCAACTCTCTCAAACCAGGAGTATTTGGTGAACTTACATTAACCACAAAATAATCTACCACATCAAACAACCGATCAAAACATTTTATATAATCATTTACTGCCTCTTCATTCGGGGTAATTTTATTTTTACCAATATTTCCACCAATAATAATTCCATTTCGTTTTAAGCTGCTTAAACGTTCTGCTACTACATCAACACCCTGGTTATTAAAGCCCATCCGGTTAATTAATGCTTCATCTTTTTTAAGACGAAACATACGTGGTTTTTCATTTCCGGGTTGAGGTAAGGGTGTAATGGTGCCAACTTCTATAAAACCAAATCCAAACTGAGCTAATTCTTCAACTAAATCTCCGTTTTTATCAAAACCTGCTGCTAAACCTACCGGGTTTTTAAATTTTAAACCCATTACTTTCCGCTCCAAACGTATATCATCTAAATGAAAAAACTTCTTCATTAAATTCTTCACTTCCCAAATACGATTTATTGCTTTTAAACTGTTGGTAACGAAATAATGGATATTTTCAGGATCAAATTGGAAGAGAATGAATTTAAGAAAGGAATACATAATGCAATATGAATATACTTGATTCTCAAAAATAATGATAATGTAGATTTTAGATAATTTAAGAACAACTACTATTTTACACTCCCTGCACGCGAAAGATATTTATAATACCAGGGATCTTTTAAATTACTAATAATTACACCTTTACTGGTAGATGCGTGAACAAATTTATTGTTTTGCAAATAAATGCCTACATGACTAAACTTTTGGCCAGAAAGGTCGAAAAAAACCAAATCGCCTTCCTTTAAATCTGTTTCAGATTTCTGATCAACCTGCTCTTCCATTTGTTTAGCGGTTCGCGATACAGAGCGTGTATATATTTCCTTTTGTAGTAAAGTTGTAAATCCGGAACAGTCCACTCCTTTTTTATCCATACCTCCCATTTTATGCGGAACTCCTATCCAATCATCTATAAATTCGTATAATTTTTTATTTTTAATATCGTTTTTTGAAACCTGCAACATGAGGGAATAGCGTTCAGCAATATCTCCTTTATTAACATTTTTGGATGGTTTTGAAGGATTTGAAATAATAGACTTTTTAGTGCTACATGCCGTAAAAATTAATGTTACAAAGCAGAAAAACAGGATAATGGGAGGTTTACTGATGTTTTTAATCATAATATTTTTAGTTATTGTTATAAAGGTAACAATACACAAGGATTACTCCTATTGATTATGAAGGATCCTTAATATATTCACTACGAAAAGTTAGAAATTAAAAACCCTTTGATCTCTGCTGATTAAAATTAGCAAAAATCAAAGGGTTGAAAAGTAATATGTTAATCTAATTATTATAGAATATCAGGCAGATTTTTTAGCGTATTCTGATAAAGGGCAATCAAAATTTTCAACTAAATAATGATCTAATTCATCGGCTTTTGCTGCTAGCTGATTAATATATTGAGCTATATTTTCTCCTTCTTCTGAGAAGATATCCACTATGGCAACTCTGTATGATACAAAAACATCGCTATTATAAATACCCAATTTAAACGGTTCAATTGGAGCGCTTAATAAATAGCGAAACAATCCTTCTAAATTCTGTTTTGGTAAACCATTAATAGGGGAAGTAATATAAAGATAGCTGTTATCATAAATAAATATTCTTATTAATGAACTTCCCTTATAAAATTGCCAGTACTCGTATCCTGTTCTTGCTAATACAGGATTTATACCTATTTCGCTGATTGCTTTTTCACAAAAAACAGCTAATTCCGTTAAAGTTGCTTTATCAAAAAGTTTACTGTCAATGGCATTCCCGCAATTTTGACAATGTTCAGTTTGTTCGTAAATAAGTGAACTGCAAGAACTGCATTTTACCGTAAAATCTTTACCATCTATCTCTTTTAAGGACTTTAATTCTTCTATAAGAAGTTTAACAGGAATTCCAAAACCCATATTATCAGCTTCGGTAAATTTTGATGTGGTAATAGCTACTACTTCACCAGCTTCATTAAACATTGGCCCGCCGCTATTGCCTGGATTTACCGCGGCATCTGTTTGCAAATAATATTTACCATCCATTAATTGATTAACGGCAGATACAATTCCATCTGTTACGGTAAAAGGCATACCAAAAGGGAAACCGGCTACATAGATTTTCTCTCCGCTATTCATATCCGTATTTTGATCAAGAGAAAGTGTGGGAACGTTTTCAAAGAATTCTTCAGTGCGTAAAAATGCAACATCCATTTGAGGGTTAACCATTACTACTTTGGCAAGAAAGCGGTTCTTTTTAACATCTTCAATAGCTACTTCATGCGAACCGTCTACCACGTGGAAATTAGATACGAATATATTTTCTTGTTTCAGGTAAAAACAGGTACCTGATCCGTTAGAAGTACTTACTTTAAATACAACCTGTGCTAATGTGCTATGATCTATCATGCTTATTTTTTTAATTAATTACCAAATAATTTAGAGAAGAAACCTCCTTTAGAGGCAGCTACCGGAGCAGCAACAGGTTTTTGCACCGCCTGAATATTACCGCTTACAATAGATTTCATCCCAATTACTAATATTTCTGCGGCTTCTTTCCAGTCTTTACCAGATGCATTTTCTAACAAATTATTTATAAAATTATCCAGGTCAGCCGGAATAGTATTATAAAAAGAACTATCATAAAAACTATTCATCAGGTTAAATACAACTCCCATATAATTATTTGAATTTAACTCTTCTGTTGCCTGCTGTAATCTTGGTTCCCATACTTTTTGCCTATCAACTAATGAACATGCTGTTTTAAAAGCAACAAATGTTTCTGCCCGGTATAAGTCTGCTATAAATGCTTCTTTCCCTCTTTCTTTAATTTTCATTAAAGCTTTTTTACTTGATTTAATTTTATCCTGAAGAGTATTATGGGTATATAAATAGTCTACTGCGTCTTCCAGTTCATTTTTAATAATTCCCTGTGGAGAAGCATAATGTTCAATTTTTAATAAAGCCAAGGCTAAAATTTCTGATGAATACTGATACCAGCGTTTCCCGTCAAAATAGCTGACATATTCCATTGCTTCATCAATATAAGAACAGGTCTGTGTCCAGGCCTGTTCTGCTTGTATAGTACTGTAAGGAGTTACTTTAGGATCCTGAATTCTTTTTGCATGGTGTTTTACAGTAAAATAATCATCATAAGTATCTCCCGTCATGCAAATTTCTTTTAATAAATAATACATTTTATAAGGTTCACATGTATTCAATTTACATTGGAAGTAAAACTCCAGGAACTGATCTTTAAGACGAATTGCTGCCAGGTTTAAAGGAGAAAAGTTTAATTCAGCAACTTTACGTAAAATAGGAATTACATTAGTTTCGGGCAATTGTAAAAATGGGGCATGTACTTCAATCTGGTCATCAACCAGTTTAATATGCACCACAATACTACCATGCGGAACTTCAAAATATGTCTGTTCTGCATTTCCAAACTTCTTTCTTAATTCCGGATTAATATAATCCATTAGCGTATAAAAAGATTTTTTATAATCTTTTTCCTGGTAAGCATCTACAGCAATTTTCCAATTGGAAAATTCAAAGTTACTAGTATTTAACCCGGCTAAAGGCTGATGGAATTTAGGTGTTTGATTCATAATTTAGTATATTTATATCTATCAAATTTTATTGCAATAATAAAAAAAAATCGTAATGAAAAAAATTATAATTCATAAATCAAGATAGAGGATACCTATCTAATTGATTTTAATTTCTAGTGGTTTTGAGTTTCTTAACTCTTAAATGAACAAATAAACAGATTATACCTAATTTATGTTGATTTATTTTTCTTTAAAATTATCAGTAAGATACGCCCATTGTTTATCTTCTTGTAAAAAAGCACGAACATCATTTAATAATCGTTCAATAAAGTAATTGAAATTCTTTGCTATTAGTATAGGAGCATCTTTTGAAGATAAAAATGAAAAGACCCCATATCGTATACTACCGCCGGAAGGTAAATAATACACCTCTCCGCTTTTATGATCAATAGCAAACCGGCCACCACCACCGTCAGAACCAAAAACAAGAATATCAACTGAACTATCCAATATCTGTGAAGGTTCACCACGAACATCGGTAGTACTAAGCCTTTCTAAAGTATCAATAAAGTATCCATTATATACATCAGGCATCATTATACCATCACACAACTTATAAAATAACTGAAAATCTACCGGTAAATTTTGCAATACCTCTTTCAATTCTTTATTTGATACAGGTAGTACATAATTACTTCCGGGTTGATACCCTATTTTTGAGGCTGTAATAGAATTTAAAAGCTCAGATAATTGTTTGAGATTATTTGAAATCATGATGATTAATTTGACACCACTTATATATTCTTTTTGAAAATCAGTTCTTTAATACACGTTGTATTTCATCCAGTTTCATTAATGCTTCAACCGGTGTTAATGTGTTTACATCCAGATTATTTAACATATCGCGTATTTTTACTAAAACCGGATCATCAATAGAAAACATTTGCAGCTGGTAAGCCTGTTGCTGTACTTTTTTAATACTGTCTTTTATATTTTCTCCCCCGGTGCGTTCCTGTTCTAATCGTTTAAGAATTTCATTGGCCCGGTTAATCAATTTTTGAGGCATACCCGCCATTTTAGCTACATGAATACCAAAACTATGTTCACTGCCACCGGGTACAAGTTTGCGTAAAAAAATAATTTTATTGCCTGCCTCTTTAACAGAAACGTTGAAACTTTTAATGCGGTTAAAAGAGTTGGTCAGTTCATTTAGCTCATGGTAATGTGTTGCAAATAATGTTTTAGCTTTTGCTGAGGGATGATTATGTAAATATTCTGCAATTGACCAGGCAATGGAAATACCATCATAAGTGCTGGTTCCTCGTCCAATTTCATCCATTAATATCAGGCTTCTTTCGGATAGATTATTCAAAATACTGGCTGTTTCATTCATCTCGACCATGAAGGTTGATTCACCTGATGATAAATTATCAGAAGCGCCAACACGGGTGAATATTTTATCAACCAAACCAATAAGCGCTTCTTTTGCAGGAACAAAACAACCCATTTGTGCCATCAGTACAATTAAACCTGTTTGCCTTAATAAAGCAGATTTACCAGCCATATTAGGTCCGGTTATAATAATGATCTGTTGCGTTTCACTATCCAGGAAAACATCATTGGTAATATACTCTTCGCCAGGCGGAAGATTTTTTTCAATAACGGGGTGCCTTCCTCCTTTAATGTCAATGATACTGCTTTCATCAATAATTGGTTTTACATAATAATTTTTAATAGCTAATGTGGCAAAATTGAGCAATACATCCAACTGGGCCACTAATTGAGCATCCAGCTGTATAGGCTTTATATATTCAGAAAGTGCATACGTTAACTCATGATATAAGTGGGTTTCTAAAGCCAGTATTTTTTCTTCTGCCCCTAAAATCTGCTCTTCATATTCCTTTAATTCAGGAGTAATGTAACGTTCGGCATTAACGAGGGTTTGCTTTCTAAGCCATTCTGCCGGTACTTTATCTTTATGAGTATGTGTAACTTCCAGATAATATCCAAACACATTATTAAAGGCAACTTTAAGGGATGGAATACCTGTCACTTCAGCCTCCCGTTTTTGAATTTCCAGTAAATAACCTTTTCCGCCAAAGGCTATTTTCCGTAAACGGTCTAATTCTTCATCAACACCATCAGCAATTACGCCGCCTTTAATCACCAGAACCGGCGGATCGGGATTTAGATCTTTTTCAATCCTTTCCCTGATTAATAAACAAGGGTTTAATTGTTCTGCTATAGTTTTTAAAGCCGTACTATCCGTTGTTTCGCATAAATTTTTAAGATTTGAAATAGCATATAAAGCCCGTTTCAACTGCATTACTTCCCGTGGATTAGCTTTTTGTAATCCTATTTTTGAAATTAAACGTTCTAAATCGCCCATCTGCTTAATTTCATGCACCAGCCTTTCACGCAGTTCATGCTCATTTACCAAAAGCTCCACCACATCCAGGCGCTCCTGTATAGGTTTTATTTCTTTTAAGGGCATAATAATCCATCTCCGCAACAGCCTCGCCCCCATCGGCGAACAGGTTTTATCCAATACATCCACCAAAGTAATTGCGTTTTCATTGGCCGAACCAATTAATTCCAGGTTACGGATAGTAAACCGGTCCAGCCACATATAGCGGTCTTCCTCAATTCTGGCAACAGATGAAATATGCTGAAGATTACGATGTTCCGTTTCATTTAAATAATGCAAGGCAACACCCGCGGCGGTAATAGCCATAGGATATTTTTCTATACCAAAGCCTTTTAAAGATTTTACTTCAAAATGTTTTAATAAAAACTCCTGAGCATAATCATTATTATAGATCCATTCATCCAGTTGATAGGTATAATAATGATCTCCAAATGTTTCGGTAAAATCGCGTTGTTTGTTTTTTTGGAAAATAATTTCGCTTGGTTTAAAACTCTGTAGCAACTTATCAATGTAATCAGAATTACCCTGGGCAACCAAAAATTCCCCGATAGAAATATCAAGAAAGGCTATACCAATAGCATTCTTATCAAAAAACAGGCTTGCCAGGTAATTATTGCTGTTCTGTTGTATAATAGTATCACTGTAAGAAACCCCGGGAGTTACCAGTTCTGTTACACCACGTTTTACAATGGTTTTAGTTGCTTTTGGATCTTCCAGCTGGTCGCAAATAGCTACCCGCTGTCCTGCCCTGACTAATTTGGGCAAATACGTTTCTAAAGAATGATGGGGGAAACCCGCCAGTTCTATATGAGTGCCCGAACCATTACCCCGCTTAGTCAGTACAATACCTAAAATACCCGAAGTTTTTACGGCATCTTCACCAAAAGTTTCATAAAAATCGCCTACACGAAACAATAATAAAGCCCCCGGGTATTTAGCCTTTATTCTGTTAAACTGTTGCATTAACGGAGTTTCCTTGATATCGCTCTTTGCCAACTTTTATACTATTTTAGGTGTGGTAAAGGTAACAGATTGACTTGTTTTTGAGGAAGGTTTTTATACTTTAGTAATCAGATTTTTGCAATCCTAAATTTTTAACAAAGTTTAACTAAAATTTATTCTTATTGTAAAAGCTAAGTTTTAAATTTAACTTAATTAAAATTTAAAGCATATAATTAAAACCCAGATGAAGAAAAGAACTTATTTAATAGTGATGCTTATTGCTCTAACTACTTATTATGCAAAAGCGCAAAAAATGGATTTCTCAAAATATAAACTAATCTTTGAAAAGAAAGAGATATCCATACTGCAATTGGACAGTATCCGAAAAATTCATGAATACCTTACATTTATGAAAAATGAATCTGTTTCTCCTCCTACTTTAACCATTATTCCTGTAAAAAAAGATGAAGTGGAGAAACGCTCTGCTGAACTAAAAGCGCTGAATAATTTATTCCTGAATAAACCTGTTCCTGATTTTTCTTATACCGATATAAACGGCAATAAAGGTTCTGCAAAATCATTAAAAGGAAAAATTATAGTGATGAATTTTTGGTTTACACAATGTGCACCCTGTGTAATGGAAATACCCGACTTAAATAAACTGGTTGAAAAATATAAAGAAAAAGATGTTGTTTTTATCTCTTTTGCTTTAGATAAACCTGATGTTATAAAAGAATTCTTTTCTGAACATCCATTTGACTATACTGCTGTTGCAGATAGCAGGGAACTCGCGATGGATACTTTTAAAGTATCTTCATTTCCAACACATTTAATTGTAAATAAGGAAGGGGTAATTACATTCAGGGCATCAGGTTTAGGTGAAAATACAATTAAGCAGTTAAGTTTGGAAATAGATGCTTTAGCTAAAAAATAAACGCATCTTCCAGTATTTTAATAAAAAGGCTGGTTACCTAAAGAAAAGCCGTGTTTTACTCTTTACACACTTCAAATGGACACTCTCTCGTCTTTAATTGAAGATGCGCCTTCCTCAAGTGCCGATGCGCCTTCGGCGCATCCTAATTTTCCTGTCCTCCAGCTGGCGGAGGTGGTTAACCTACTCTCCTGTTTAAAGAGTTAATAACAAACAAACCTATAACAGTTTTACTTTTTTAAAGGACCAAGCAAATACTCCAGTCCGTTAAGCTTAATTTCATACATGGTAGATAAAAGCATGCCGAGCCTACCCGCCGGAAAGCCTTTGGAATGATACCAGCTTAAATAGAATTCAGGTAAATTACATATAAGTGTGCCTTTATATTTTCCGTAAGGCATTTTCATTTTAACAAGCTCAAACAGTAATTCAGAGTCCAATTTGTAATAAATTTTAAGTAAAGATATTATTTCTTCTGTACATACTATTCCGAACAAGTGATAATCAGGAGAAAAAATGTTATTGGTGTTAAAATAAATAAGATTTTTCACCTTTGCGATTCCAAATGACAGGGCGGGAAAAGATTGGAAAGATAATTTAAATAAATTTTCAAATTAGCACATTAACAAATTAGCACATTAACATTCCTCTCAAAAAACTATCTTTACGGCATAAATGAAGCATATACGTAATTTTTGCATTATTGCACATATTGATCACGGGAAGAGTACATTAGCTGATCGTCTTTTAGAATATACCGATACTATCACTAAACGCGAAGCACAGGCCCAACTGCTGGATGACATGGATTTGGAACGTGAACGCGGAATTACCATTAAAAGTCATGCGATCCAGATGGATTATATCCAGGATGGCCAGCCTTATATTCTCAATTTAATAGATACCCCCGGCCATGTAGATTTTTCTTATGAAGTTTCCCGCTCTATTGCCGCCTGCGAGGGCGCTTTACTCATTGTTGACGCTTCGCAGGGAATACAGGCACAAACTATTTCGAACTTGTATCTTGCCTTAGAACATGATCTGGAGATTATCCCCATATTAAATAAAATGGATCTTCCCGGCGCCATGCCCGAGGAGGTAAAAGACCAGATCATTGAATTAATTGGTTGTAAACGCGAAGAAATTATCCCCGCATCCGGCAAAACCGGTATGGGTGTACATGATATTTTACGGGCAATTGTTGAACGTGTTCCTGCGCCACAAGGCAATCCAAATGGCGAACTGCAGGCCCTGATCTTCGATTCGGTTTTCGATTCTTTCCGCGGGATAGTTGCTTATTTTAAAGTGCTGAATGGCGAGATCAGGAAAAAAGATAAAGTAAAATTTGTTGCTACTGATAAGGAATATATTGCTGAAGAAGTTGGTACTTTAAAACTAAAACAATTACCTAAAGACGTTATCAGAACGGGTGATGTAGGTTATATTATTTCGGGGATTAAAGAAGCCAGGGAAGTTAAAGTTGGCGATACCATTACCCATAAAGATAAGCCCAGCAAAGAACCCATTAAAGGTTTTGAAGAAGTAAAGCCCATGGTATTTGCAGGAATTTACCCGGTTGATACGGATGAATTTGAAGAACTGCGTGAAGCCATGCACAAACTCCAGTTAAATGATGCCTCCATTGTTTTTGAACCTGAATCATCCGCAGCTTTAGGCTTTGGCTTTCGCTGCGGCTTTCTGGGAATGCTGCACATGGAAATTATTCAGGAACGCCTGGAACGGGAGTTTGATATGACGGTTATTACAACCGTTCCCAACGTTTCATATAAAGCCTTTACCACTAAAGGCGATGAAATAGATGTGAATAATCCTTCCGATCTGCCAGATCCGAGCAAACTGGAATACGTGGAAGAGCCTTATATTAAAGCCAATATTATTACCAAATCAGAATTTGTCGGGCCGGTTATATCCCTGTGCATTCAAAAACGCGGGGCAATAGTAAATCAATCCTACTTAACTTCAGACCGCGTTGAACTGATCTTTGAAATACCAATGGGCGAAATCGTTTTTGATTTCTACGATCGCCTGAAAACAATATCCAAGGGTTACGCATCCTTTGACTACCACCAGATCGGTTACCGCCAGTCTGACCTGGTACGTTTAGATATTCGTTTAAACGGCGAACCTGTTGATGCGCTTTCTTCTTTAATTCACAGAAGCAATTCCTACGACTTTGGTAAAAAGATCTGCGAGAAACTAAGAGAACTTATTCCTCGCCAACAATTTGAAATTATTATACAAGCTTCTATCGGGGCGAAGATTATAGCCCGCGAAACGGTAAAAGCATTACGTAAAGATGTTACGGCTAAATGTTATGGCGGTGATATATCACGTAAGCGTAAATTGTTAGAGAAGCAGAAAAAAGGTAAAAAGCGCATGCGCCAGGTCGGGAATGTAGAAATTCCGCAATCAGCGTTTATGGCGGTTTTGAAGTTAGACTAGAGATTTGAGACTATATAAATTCTCATATCTCAATACTTATATATGCAATTACTCGACGGTAAATTTGTTTCAGAAAAACTTAAACTTCAGCTCGCTCTTGAAGCTGCAGAGCTATTGAAAAAAACCGGACGTAAACCACATCTGGTTGCTATTTTAGTGGGTAATGATGGCGGAAGCGAAACCTATGTCGCCAGCAAAATGAAGAATTGTGAAGAAGTTGGTTTTAGATCTACGCTTTACCGCTATGATAACACTGTTACCGAAGCTGAACTGCTCAATAAAATTGAAGAAATAAACCAGGATCACGAAGTTGATGGAATACTACTTCAATTACCCCTTCCAGATCATATTTCAGCAGAGAAGATAACAGAGAAAATTTCTCCCGGAAAGGATGTGGATGGTTTCCATCCTGTTAATTTAGGAAGAATGCAGCGTAACCTTCCCTCCTTCTTACCTGCAACGCCTTACGGAATTTTACTCATGCTTACAGAATACCGCATAGAAACAACCGGTAAACATTGTGTAGTTGTGGGCCGAAGTAATATTGTGGGCTCACCAATCAGTATTTTAATGGCAAGAAATGCGAATCCAGGAAATTGTACGGTTACTCTTTGCCATAGCAAAACCCCCAATATTAAAAGCTTTACTTTAGATGCAGACATCCTGATAGTCGCTATTGGTCAAAAGAATTTTGTGACCGCTGATATGGTAAAAGAAGGCGCTGTTGTTATAGATGTAGGCATGAACCGTGAAACATCTGACCAAACAAAATCAGGCTATAAGTTATATGGTGATGTAGATTTTGAACAGGTAGCCCCTAAAACTTCGTGGATTACGCCTGTACCAGGGGGCGTAGGTTTAATGACTATTGTAGGTTTATTAAAAAACACACTCGCCGCGGCAAAAAAAGAAATATATCAATAAATAATTACACACTAAAAAACCGAAAGATAAATAATGATTAGAAGAAGAAGGAAATACCTTAAGCTGATACTTTTAGTACTGCTATACATAACATTAAGTAATGCCTTATTTGCACAGGTAAAAAAAGAGAGATTACTAACTGGATTCTATAAGGTTGTCGCAAAAAGCGAGTATAAAGTACTTGAGCCAGGTTTTAATAAAACACTTTTTTTAGATTCTCTTCCCATTTGTAGTATTGAAGATTTTAAAAAAGTAAGTTTAACTTTTGATCAGCATAGGACTGCAATGATAGAAATTCAATTAGGAGATAAAGGGACTGAAGAATTCGCAAAGATAACGAAGGATCCTGTAGGATTAAGATTAGCAGTAATTGTAGATGGCGAATTACTTGTAGCACCGTTCGTTCAATCTGAAATTACAACAGGTTTATTAGAGATATCCAGAAATTTCCCTATTAGTGAGGCTCAGGAAATTATAAATAAAATTAAAAAAGGAATGGCTGAGGAAAAACTTAAATCTGAAGAAGAAAAGTAAATAGAATTAAAGTATATATCTTATAATAAATTATCGATTTAATTCTGGCTGGGGCAAAAAAAAGAAATCTATACCTAAGAAAACATGCATATTATTATTGCAAATAATACTCATTCCAATATTTTATAGTAACTGGCTAAGAGTTTATTAAAAGAGAACATAAAATTTAAAAAACTTACCTATCTTCAAAAAAAATTTATTATGAACATTACTGCATACATTTTAGGCTTTATCGCACTGGTAATTCTATTCAGTTCCTTTGTTACTGTTAAACAAGGAACCATTGCTGTTGTAACCGTTTTTGGGAAATATCGCCGAATACTTACGCCCGGTTTAAATTTCAAAATCCCCTTGCTCGAATTGATCCACTCACGCGTATCTATTCAAAACCGTTCCGTTGAATTAGAGTTTCAGGCTGTTACAATAGATCAGGCGAATGTTTATTTTAAATCAATGGTGCTTTATTCTGTCAATAACCAGGATGAAGAAACTATTAAGAATGTAGCATTTAAATTCGTAAACGAGCAGAATTTAATGCAGGCGCTAATACGGACCATTGAAGGAACTATCCGCTCATTTGTAGCTACAAAAAAGCAATCCGAAGTACTGGGTTTAAGAAAAGATATTGTAGAACATGTAAAAGAACAAATAGATGCGGTATTGGAAAGCTGGGGTTATCATTTACAGGATCTTCAAATTAACGATATTACATTTGACGAAGTGATCTTAACTTCAATGAGTCGCGTGGTAGCTTCCAACAATTTAAAAGCCGCTGCAGAAAATGAAGGCCAGGCTTTATTAATTACCAAAACAAAAGCTGCTGAAGCTGATGGAAATGCCATAAAGATTGCTGCAAACGCAGAACGAGAAGCCGCACAATTACGCGGACAGGGAATTGCTTTATTTCGTGAAGAAGTTGCCAAAGGTATGACCCATGCCGCCAAAGAAATGCAGGAAGCAAACCTGGACACTTCAGTTATTTTATTTACCATGTGGACTGAAGCCATTAAACATTTCTCTGAAAATGGTAAAGGCAATGTGATCTTCTTAGATGGTTCATCAGACGGAATGAAACATACCATGGAGCAACTGATGAGTTTAAATATGATTGATAAATTTGAACAGAAAAAGAAATAGTTATTTTTAATCTAATCCTTAAGTTACTATCATTCAATTCCGGTAATAAAAAGTTCAGAGGCGATATGATCTGCAAACAGTTTTCCTTTTGTGGTTAATGTGATCAGCTGATCATTGTTTACCATCCAGTTCTTCTCTAAAAACTGTTGCGATTGGAGTGTGATTTTTTCAGCATATCCCGGTCCAAAATCTTTGCTAATTCTTTTTATATCCATGCCCCAAATGGTACGTATGGAAGTCATGATATACTCATTGATCCGGTTAGGAATGGTAAGGATTTCCACTTCCGCGGGAATAATTTTCCTGCTGATGGATTCGATGTAAGCCGCATTATTCGCTACATTCCATTGCCTTGTTCCGCCATCAAAAGAATGAGCAGACGGGCCAATACCCAGATAAGAAATACCCTTCCAATAATTGGAATTATGCCGGGAATATTGCCCGGGTTTTGCAAAGTTTGAAATCTCATAATGCTCAAAACCGGCATCCTGTAAATGCGACATCAGCGCCAAAAATTGTTCAGCGCTCTTACTTTCATTCATAGGCTGCTGTTTGCCTTTATTAATAAAAGATGCCAGGGCAGTTGCCGGTTCAACCGTGATACTGTATGATGAAATATGCGGTACTTCCAGTTCAATAACTTGCTCAATATTAGCAAGCCATTTTTCATTAGTCAGTAAAGGATACCCGTAAATTAAATCAATCGTTATATTTTCAAAGCCCGCATCCTGAACCCGCTTAACAGAACTTTCCGCCTCCTTACTGTTATGCGCCCGGTTCATCCATTTTAAGTCCTCTTCAAAAAAAGACTGTATGCCAATACTAAAACGATTAATAGCAGTCCCGCGTAATTCTTTAACCTTCTGGGGATTCAAGTCATCCGGGTTCGCCTCTAATGTGATCTCCGCTACAGGCGAAACATCATAGTTTTGACTAATCTCTCCAATAAGCATTTGCAACTCATCCGCAGCCAATAAAGACGGAGTACCACCGCCAAAATAAATAGTTTCTATTAACTCATTCCCTAAATAGCTTTTCTGCAAAAGAATTTCCGCCCTTAAGGCTGATAGCATATCCTTTTTATATTGTGGGGATGTACTAAAATGAAAATCACAATAGTGACAGGCTTTTTTACAAAAAGGAATGTGTATGTATATTCCGGCCATTATAGGGATAGTTATCAGCCAAAGATGGGAAATTTAGCTTAATTCAAACCAGCTCTTAAATCCGTTTTTGTCAGGTAACCTGCGCAATTTGCGTATGGTAAATATTAGACTTAAAACCAAAACAGCCCTTCATCTTAGGATGAAGGGCTGTTCTGATATGTATTATTCTTTTGTTGCCTACAAAGTCAAGGGCACTTTTAAGCTTACCTCAAAATTACCGTTCGAGTATGCGCTTAAGGCTGAGGTCTGGGTAGTATATACCGCTTGCAAAGCTACCTTGTTCTGGTAGTTGGCCCCGGCGCCTACGCTAAAACTCTGGCTGCTATGGTACATTCCCATCAAATTGAACTGATTATCGTCGAGTTTTAGGGTGGC
>JBASZP010000016.1:0-1643 GCA_049660965.1 Daejeonella sp.
GTATACGTATGGCACCAAGGTCAAATGATTTAGAAGCAATCATTAAACCTGCCGAAAATATTGATAATTCTGTACTTCCACCGCCTACATCAATATATAAATAATTCTTTTTACGATCCAGGTGCTGTTCAATATGGCTTGAATAGATAATATTTGCTTCACGCTGACCTGCTACAATTTCTAAATTTATGTGTGCTGTTTCTTTAATACGCTTGACCAGTTCATTTCCATTTTTTGCTTCCCGCATCGCGGATGTAGCACAAGCCATATAATCATGCACTTTATAAACATCCATTAAATGTTTAAAAGCAATCATTGTTTTTAGAAGCTCTTCCGATTTTTTTTTAGATATTTCTTTATCAATAAACGCATCATCACCTAACCTTAACGGCACCCGTATAAGTGTATTCTTTTTAAAGGATATTTCTTTTTTATTGTTTTCAATAATATCTGCTATAAGTAATCTTACAGCATTTGAGCCAATATCTATCGCCGCGTATCTCAATCTTTTATGTTTTATATTTCAGGTAAGTATAAATATCATCTTGCGATCGGTAATTTTCCTTTCCCCTATTTCTTAAATACCGGTTATTATTCATTTGGTTAATTTCCCGTGCTTTAGTATTATCCTTAAGTTGAATGTTTATAATATCCATGATTTCCCGCTTAATATCATTATCTAAAATAGGAAATCCAACTTCCAGACGATGATCTATATTTCGTGTCATTAAATCAGCAGAAGTTAAATAAACAAGCTCTTTTCCATTATTACCAAAAATCCAAACCCTTGCATGTTCTAAATATTTATCTACAATGCTAATGATTTCAATATTTTCACTAAAACCCTTTATTCCGGGAACAAGACAACACATACCGCGTATAATTAGTTTAATTTGCACACCTGCATTACTGGCATCATATAGTTTTTTAATAACCCCTTCATCTCCTAAACTATTCATTTTTAATATAATGTAAGCATTTTTATCAGCTTTCTTATTTTCTATTTCATGATCAATTAAGGCATAAATTTTGTTTCGACTTACTAAAGGCGATACCACTAAGTTTTGATAATTTCTATAAAAAACTTTTTTATGTAACCCGTCAAATAACTTTACCAATTCCTGAGTTATACTCCGATTAGCCGTAAATAAACTATGATCACAATAAAGTTTAGCAGTTTTTTCATTAAAGTTCCCGGTTGCCAAATTTGCATAATATACATTTTTACCCTTTTCTATACGGGTAACTAAGCATATTTTAGAGTGCACTTTATAATCCGGAATACCATAATTAACTTTTACGCCTTCTTCTTCAAGATAATTTGTCCAATATATATTAGCCTGTTCATCAAACCTGGCTTTCAGCTCAAGTAAACAATTCACTTTTTTACCATTTTTTACCGCATTAATTAGGGCATTAATGATTCTGGAGTTTTCCGCTAAGCGATAAAGGGTAATGCTGATCTCTTTAACTTTTGGATCTATTGCGGCTTCGCGTAGGAAATGAATAATGTAATCAAAAGATTGATAAGGCAAATTAATGAGGTAATCTTTTTTGGCAATCTGATTAAAAATACTTTTGCCAAAATCTAAATTGCGAACGGGTAAAGGCGAATTTTTATGATATTCCAAATGGGTACCACC
>JBASZP010000017.1:0-2720 GCA_049660965.1 Daejeonella sp.
TTACTACAAAGGTCAGATACCTTTTGATGAAGTAATAAGTATCATCCAAACCAATATTGGGAAGTTGTAGTTATGTTTTTCCACTCAGCTTATCTTTCATATAATTACTTCCACCGCCGACATTACCTTCTTTAAAATATCCTTGTGATGCTCCAGCATCAGCCATACTATTGGCAATTTTATTATAGCCGCCGCCAAGTGCATCCCTTGTCATAGATGCGCCGCCTGCAGCAACAGTACGGGTTGAAGTGCTCATCATATTGGTTACCTTATACAGCAGTGTATTGCCGCCACCGGCATGTATGATATAATTGGCAACTGAAGGAACAGTGAAATAACCGATGATACCGATAATCATAAAAATAAGATACGCCGTATCAGTAGTGCTGAAGAAAGTATCACCGTTTGTGGCTATTTGCTGCAAATCTTCTTTCAGCATATTCTCCTGGATTTTGCCCATAATACCACCAAAGATATTTGCAACCGGCAGCCAAAGAAAGATGTTTAGATAACGGGCTATCCAAACTGTAAGTGTATGCTGAAAGCCATCGAACACCGCAATGCCGAACACTAATGGCCCAAGTATTGCCAGCACAATTAAATAAAATGTTCGGATGGTATTAATACAAAGAGCAGCCGCCTCAAACAAAACTTTTAGTACTTCACTCATCCATTGTTTAATGGAGTTGCGGAAGTTGTAGGAGAATTTGGAGAAGGCAAACTTTATATCGTTACCAATGCTCTTTACCCAACCTTCTCTTTTATCGCCATAATGATACTTATACCATTTCTCCCTGTCGCCGCTTCCACTGGCGCCAACATACATTTGCCAGTAAGCGGTTTTCTTAATGGCTTCTTCTTTCATCTCCAGGAGTTTTGCTACAGCTTTATCAGAGTCTGTTACCATTGCTGCTGTAGCAGTAACGGTTGGTTTCATTACACCGTTTATCATAGCAATAACAGAGGGAAATATTAACACGGCAAAACCTAATACAAATGGACGAAACAAGGGATAAAAATCAACTGGTTCCGCTCTTGCAATATGCCCCCAAACTCTTGAGGCAATATACCAGGTGGCTGCAAAGCCAGCTATGCCACGACCGACACCAATGAGCCTGCTGCAAAGCGGCATCATATCATCATACAACTTCTCCAGCACTTCATGCAGGCTGCGTATGCGGTTTGCCATGCCCTGTGCCTCAGCAAAATGAGGAATCAGCAATACAACGATTGCTATACAAATAACTCTTACACACATTTTCATACACACTTGTTTTTGAATGGAATCTCTATTTTGTAAGCCCATATAATCTGCGGCTCATTTCAATTTCTGCCTTTTCTGCTTTACGTTGCAGTGAAAGCAAATTGCTGTTGTTTGTAAATTCCTTCAGAAAAGAATACTGGTCTTCAACAACCAAGTATATTTTATCAATTGCCTGCAACCGTTCATCGTCACTCATCCGCAGCTTGCCGGATGTTATGACCATTGACAGTTCATCCAGGCCTTTCAAACTTTCATTAAACAGGTTGCTGTACACTTTCCCGAGGTAATCAATTTCTTCTATTGTAAACTGTTTCTCTTCTTTAAACCGGTTAAAGGCAAGTTTATATTCTTTAGCTATGCGTAGTTGATAGCTGATAATATCTGCAATACGTTTATACTTTTTAACTGCCGGGCTTACCTGCATCAAGCCATCCAGAAAAGTCTTGTGCAGATTAAAGTTTCCCTGTGAAATATCTTTTACTGCCGTATAGCCTTTGAAGATAATTTGATAACCATCCTTCATATTTTTCAAAATCTTTCTAAACTGTGAAAGCTTTTCAATGTTAAGCAACAGTTGCTGCACTTCTTCACTTTGAGCCTTTAACTGAAAACTCATACTGCACATAATTAAAATCACAATCAGCTTTTTCATTTTATTCCATTTATTATTTTAGAACGGTTAATTTCCATTTGCTCACCCAAACGCTGTACGGCCAGCAAGCCCATATCTTCACTAAAAGAACAGGCAAAGGAATATTTATCCTGTACATCGGCATATAACCGGTCAATTCGTTTTAATCTTTCATCATCCTTCATTTCTAATTTGCCCGATGTTGTTACCAGAATTAATTCTTCTACTGTTTTCATACATTCATCCAGCAGGTTATCGAATACCTGTTTGCAGTAATCCAGTTCATTTTCCGTAAACTGTTTTGTCTCCCTGATTTGCTGAAGGGTGCCTTTAGTTTGCCTGATGATTTTTACTTGGTAAGCAATTATATCCGCCACCTTTGCATACCGGCGAATGGCAGGGTTTACATTTTTGAGTTTGTTAAAGAAGTCCCGATGGAGATTGAGGTCTCCGTTCTTTATGTTTCGGATAGTATTGACTCCACTGGTTACAATGCTGTAGCCTTTTTTGGAATAGCCGAGATAAACTTTTAAAGCAGCGATTTGCTGCAGCAAGTATTTCTTTTGAGTGGAGTTTTGATTGAGCCATTCATCTGCTGTTTGAGCAGTTAATGATAAAAAAGCAAACAGCCCTGCTGTTGCTAATAGCAATTTCTTTTTCATACCTCACATTTTCGTTCTTCACAATATTGTTTAACTAACGGCTGATACCGTACAGTCTTTTCACATATTCAATTTCGCCCAACTCACTTGCCCGTTGAATGCTCAGCATCTTATTCTGGTTATTGAAATCTTTTAAATCAACATACTGTTGCTCCAGGTTATC
>JBASZP010000018.1:0-1657 GCA_049660965.1 Daejeonella sp.
GTTCATCATCGGGCGAAATAAATTGCCCGCCATCAGCACCGTAAGCTTTATAACCGTTATATTCTTTGGGGTTATGCGATGCTGTGATCATTACTCCGCTATAACACCCTAAAGTACGGATCGCAAAAGAAAGTAAGGGAGTTGGCCTCAATTCTTTAAAAAAATGTACTTCAATACCATTAGCAGAAAATATGTCGGCAGTTATATTTGCAAAATAATCTGATTGGTTACGACTATCGTGGGCAACAGCTACTTTAATTTTTTCCTGCGGATATTTTTTAATCAGAAAATTAGACAAACCCTGGGTGGCTGTACCAATAGTGTATTTGTTTATCCGGTTTGAACCGGGACCCATAATACCTCTTAGCCCGCCAGTACCAAATTCAAGATCTTTATAAAATGCATCGGTTAATTCAGCATAGGCTTTAGCATCTACTAATTTTTGAATTTCATTTCTTGTTTCCTCATCATAGCCACTCTCTAACCATTGATTAATTTTTTGCGAAACAGATAATTCAAGTTCATGCATAAATATTTTATTTTATTTTATAAATGTTTAATAATAGGTTTTAGATAAACTGAGATTATTTAATATAGTTTTGCACTAATTTATTCAATCTATCCCACATTATGTATATTCAATATCAAAAAATACAATGCTTTTATCTAAATTTAAACCCTCAATGTGCAAGTATAAAAATCATTTATTGCAATTAAAAATCCATACACTTAGATGAAGGTATTAAAGTTCGGCGGAACATCTGTTGGTAGTCCGGAAAGAATAAAAAAGTTACAGGATATCATTCGCCCTGCTGAACGCCAGATTGTGGTACTTTCAGCAGTTTCGGGTACAACCAATAGTTTGCTTGAAATCTCGCAGGCTTATCTTTCTGGTGATAAAAAAGCGGCAGAGAGATTAATCAGTAACTTAAATACCCAGTATAATTCTTTTATAAAAGAGTTGTTTTCAAGTGATAAAGGATATCTGAACGGGAAAGAACTGATTGATTATCATTTCAAATTGTTAAAGTCTTTTGCTAATGAACATTTTACTCTGGTTGAAGAAAAAGTTATTTTAGCCCAGGGCGAATTAATTTCGACCGCCTTATATCATTTTTATCTTTTAGAAACCGGTATAGATTCAAAGCTTTTACCCGCATTAGATTTCATGAAAATTGATGAAGATAATGAACCTGATGTAGATTATATCACTAAACATCTTCAGCCTTTATTAGATCAATTTCCCGATCAAAAGCTATTTATTACACAGGGATACATTTGCAGAAACTCTTTTGGTGAGATTGATAATTTACGCCGCGGCGGGAGTGATTATAGCGCATCTTTAATTGGAGCCGCCATTGGTGCAGAAGAAGTTCAGATATGGACGGATATTGACGGAATGCACAATAACGATCCCAGAATTGTAAAAGGAACAAAACCCATTGCACAATTATCATTTGATGAAGCCGCCGAGCTGGCTTATTTCGGCGCTAAGATTTTGCACCCCCAAAGTGTTTTCCCTGCTCAAAAATATAAAATACCGGTACGATTGTTAAATACCATGCAACCGGACGCTGCCGGAACTTTGATTTCTACTGAAAGCGAACGGGGGAAAATAAAATCAATTGCCGCCAAAGACGGAATTACTGCTATTAAG
>JBASZP010000019.1:0-8762 GCA_049660965.1 Daejeonella sp.
GAGTAATATTTAGTTTTAAATATCCACCAACCTGTTTTGCCTATTGTCTTACAGCCTCCAACAATTACAGGGTGACTACTAGATAATCTATTTTCCAGCCAGGTTTGATATTTATTTAGGTTAGGCGCAGCGCTATTATCTTGTTGTTCATAATAATAAGCATTGTAGCCCATATTATGAAAAGCATTATTTGCTGAAGTCATGTATGCTCCTGACCCTTGGCAACCATATGTCATATTTACGGCGGATCCAATATCTCTCATAAGTCTGGCAGTCTCGGGTGACCCAGAACTATTTGGCATTGAAGACCAATTATAGGTATAAGGAAATTGATACATAGCCATTACTTGCGCCATTGCAGTAGCAACACAGCCTGTAGGAGCTTTACCAATACCGCAATTTAATGGAACTAAATCATTATAACCAGTCCATTGCCCCCATGCTGTTTGTAAAAGGGGCCCAGTATTAATATAGTAACAATTATATGTAACATCACAAGTAGGACCATTGCCAAATGGGCCAAATAAATCCGGGAAATCATAAGCACACTCACTTTCCCATGTACCAGCAATTTTGTTCTTATCCGGGCTGTTAGAATTTTTACTCGTTTGTACAGTATTGGTTGCTGGAATATCATTATTTCCTTCTCTAACAATATTTCCCTCTTTTATAGCTTTAATGTATTTAGCGGCATGCTGCATAAAAAGGATAAAGCCTTCGGGAACTTCCATTCCATTTTCAATTGTAGTATTAGTATCTAATTGAATAATTACACCTCCAAATCTTCTGTCTGATGAAACAACACTGGCTCCGCCACCTTCAAAATTGATAATATATAATAGAGGCTCTGAGGCTAAATAATTACTTTGATTGGTTTTTATTGCAGCATTCTTTACAAGCTCTGAATAAATAAAATAATTTTTTACCTTTTTTGTTGAAACATTACCTTCAATAGAACTTTTGACCAGTCCAATCTTTTTCACATTTTTAGATGCACTAATATTCTCGTTTGTTGCGAGAGATAAGGCTGTATTTAAATTGACAAAATTTGAGTCTAATCTTTCTATCTGATTAGTATTTACTTTAATAATATCTATATTTTCATTGATGGACTTCTTACAGCATACCAATAATATTAGTAGACTTAATAATAATGTAATTCCTTTTTTCATAATTTGGTTATTTATAGTAAAAATATCCAGGATGAATCACCTGGCGTTGAGGATTTAAGCGGTATTATTGGTTGATTGTTGCAACTAACATTTAAATAATCAATACCAATGGCATCTTTATCTTTATCTTTGATTAACACTACATTTATTTTTATAGTATCTATCATTTGGGGGCTATATTCAAAAAAGAACACATTTTCACCTTCATTATAAAACTGTGGTATTTCCGCCGAATTAGAAACAATCTGAAAAACATTTCCGTAATGTTGTGTGTATAAAATTTCGGAAACCTTTTTAGAGGCAATCACGTTTCCATTCATATCGATTTTCTTAATAACTATGGATTTACTATTTAAGTACGGTTTTTTATCCGGCCCAACAGAGAAGTATTCACCACCAGGGGCAGATCCTGGACCAATAATCATAGTTTTCTTCTTACAACTATATGCAAAAAGAATAGATAACAATGCGAAACTAAACAGATATTGATTTTTCATTATAATTGACTTTATTCCATATATAAATTCCTTTGATAAAGGTATTTAAATAAATTTATAAAATGCATATTTCTGTATAGAAAATGCTTTTGTACCTGCCTGTATATGGTGTTAATAATTATTATTTACCCATACCAAAACCAATTCCGGCATTAAAGGAGTTATATTCTGACATAGTATAAGAGGCATAAAGGCGTAAAAAAAGCAAATTTACCTGGAAGCCTAAATTCGCTCTCATGCCATTCACATCATTCTGGGTAAGGTTTATCGGGTTAGTAAGTACGGTGTAGGTGTTTTGTAGTGTTACAGGATTATAACCATTAATAATTGGATAATTGCCTTTTAAACCAATAGAGGTTTGAGAAGTCTGGTAACCAACACTTAAAAAGGGTGTAAAAAACAGGAATTTTTTAGAAACAATAGCTTCCACATTAACCCCGGAAAGTTTGGCATCAATTAACTGGTTTGAGAAATCGGTGGGTTGCTGGGCATTTTCAGGGACAGCCTCATTTGGAGCAGGAGCCGGTACATCTAATGGTATTTTGTAATTAAATTGGGTGAATCCGGCGGCTATGGCTACATCAACAGGAAAAACTTTGTCTGCATCTTTGCCGGCAAGAAAACGAAGTATTTCCATTTTAGCGCCTGCGCCAAACATGGAAACTGAGCCTAAATCTTCGCCAACATTAATTTTAGGGGCAAATCTTAAACTAACATCTATACCTCTGGGCAAACCAACTGTAGCCTGTAGTTCCGGCGCAGGTATTAAAGGGATGTTGGCTCCTTTTGGTAAGGTAAAAGATTCAATTTCCTGTGCATCAGGCTCATTTTTATCCTTACTATAAACAGTTAAAACAGGGCCGTCAATTTGCTTTCCAACCGCGGTAGGGGCAAAAGTTCCTTGCTGGCCGGGGGTAATTCCTATATTATTTGATAACCCCAGTTTGGCCACATCAAAGCTTTGATCACTTTCGGGGATGATAGCCCCGGTAACACCCAGGCGGACATCAAAACGTAAAAAGCTTTTTGCATTGGCGGTATTGTTCCAGCCGGAGTTTAAACCATGACCAAATCCTTTAAATACGGGTTTCAAATAAGCCTGTACCAGTTTTGTTGCATCTGCCGAACCTGATTTAATTAAAGCCGCTGCATCGCCCTGCGCAAAAGAAGTTAATGAAGAGAGAGAAAGGAATGATATGAAGGTGATCGTTAGAACGAAGTTATTTTTTTTCATGATTATATACCCTTTAGTTTAATTGGATAGGAATTTAAAGTTTAAAAATAGGGGTTTTTAACAGATAATGAAGAGAAATTCAAATTAATATTCTACCTCTATTGTAAAAATCTTCTAAAACCAGTTGTTTTAAAACCAAATATCCAGTTTAATTATCTCCATAAAATCCATGTAAAGGTTTAATTTTGCAGCATGACTGATGAAATTGAGGTTCCTGAAACGGAAGAACAGGACTTGTATGAACATTTAAAAATTGTAGTGGATAAAGGCCAGTCTTTATTGCGTTTAGACAAGTTTTTGATCATCCGCACAGAAAATACATCGCGTAACAGAATTCAAAATGCTATTGATGCCGGTAATGTACTGGTAAATGATCAGGCAGTAAAAGCAAGTTATAAGGTAAAACCCTTTGATGTGATCTCGGTTGTTCTGCCTCATCCACCGCGGGATACAGAAGTTTACCCGGAGAATATTCCATTAGATATTATTTATGAGGATGATGATGTAATCATCGTTAATAAGCCCGCCGGAATGGTGGTGCATCCGGGTTTTAATAATTATAGCGGTACTTTAGTGAATGCTTTGGTTTACCATGTACAGCAATTGCCGCAAATGCCCGGTAATGATGGCCGCCCCGGCCTGGTTCATAGGATTGATAAAGATACATCGGGTTTATTGCTGGTCAGTAAAAATGAATGGGCTATCACTTTTTTGGCTAAACAGTTTTTTGATCATACCATTAATCGTAAATACCTGGCTTTGGTTTGGGGTGACCTGGCAGAAGACGGGACCATTAGTGGTTATATAGGAAGAAGCGCAAAAGACCGTAAAATAATGACTGTTTATGATAATGAAACTAAAGGGAAATGGTCTGTTACGCATTACAAGGTTTTAGAACGGCTCAACTATGTTACTTTAATAGAATGTGAACTGGAAACCGGGCGCACTCACCAGATCAGGGCGCACATGAAATATATTGGGCATCCTTTATTTAATGACAGCACTTACGGAGGCGATAAGATTTTAAAGGGAACGGTATTTAGCAAATACAGGCAATTTGTAGAAAACTGTTTTAATATGATTCCTCGTCAGGCTTTACATGCACAGTCTTTAGGGTTTACTCATCCTACCACACGCAAATTCATTGACTTTGAGAGTCCCTTACCTTTGGATTTCAGTTCTGTTTTAGAAAAATGGCGTAATTACGTTAAGGAATAATCCATGCTTAATCAATTTATTAATTTTAATGGTGAAATAGTACCCGCCGAACAAAATGTAATGACCATAGCCAATCGTGGGTTTAGGTATGGCGATGGACTTTTTGAATCCATGCGATGGATGAAAGGGGAGTTAAAGTTTGCCGACCTTCATACAGACCGCATTCGTAAAGGAATGAAAGCGCTTAAAATGGAAGGGTATTCTCAGCTGGATCATTACTTTTTACTCGAAAAAGTAGAGGAACTAATCAAAAGAAATAAAACTGGGCCTGATGCAAAGGTCAGGCTAACTGTTTTCAGGGATGCCGAAGGTTTATATAGCCCGGCAAGTAATAAAATGGGGTATTGTTTAGAAGTGAATAAAGTAACGGATAATCAATATACCAACAATCATAAAGGTTTAATAATTGATGTTTTTGATGAGGTAACTAAACCTGTAAATGCTTTATCAAATCTTAAAACCTGCAATTCCTTAGTTTATGTTTTGGCAGGAATTTTTAAAAACCAACACTCCCTGGATGATGTGCTCATTTTAAATCAAAATGGATTTTTATGCGAAGGAATGAGCAGTAATGTATTTATTGTTTATGATAAAAAGCTTTATACACCCGCATTAATTGAAGGGTGCATTGCCGGAATAATGCGAAGCGTGGTTATGAAACTGGCTAAAGAAAATAATTTGGAATTGATAGAAGCACAAATAAATCCGGCAATTTTAAATGAAGCTGATGAGGTTTTTTTAACCAATGCTACCCGTGGAATTCAGTGGGTGATGGGTTTTAATAATAAACGATATTTTAATAAAGTATCCCGCTTTTTGACGGATAAATTAAATAAGTTATAAAGTTTAAACATTGTATTACAATCGTATTCCTCTTAAAAATTCTTCAATACTCATTCTCTTTTTACCTTCTAATTGTACATCTTTCACAAAAATAAACCCATCCTGACAGGCAAATTTTAAATAGTTTTTTCCGTCTGAAAGAAACTCTCCGGGCTTAATGGATGGTGTTGAAATTTCCACCTCTGCTTTAAAAACTTTTAGGTTTTTCTGCTGAATTTGGGTAAAAGCAGCAGGATATGGGCTTAAACCCCGAATTTGGTTATAAACATCTCCTACAGTTTTATCCCAGTTAATATGGCAATCTTCTTTAAATATCTTTGGGGCATGTTTAATAGTTGTAGAAGATTCATCATCCACTAATTGAGGTTTTTCCAGATAATTACCACTTTCAATAGCCCTTACTGTTTTAACAAGCAAGGCAGCACCTATATTCATTAATTTATCATGCAGATCGCCGGCACTATCAGTTTCTGTAATTTCGGTGTTTTCGGAAAAAAGAATATCTCCCGTATCAATTTCATGTTTAAGGAAAAAAGTAGTTACTCCGGTTTCTTTTTCACCATTAATAATAGCCCAATTAATTGGGGCTGCGCCACGATATTGGGGAAGTAATGAAGCATGTAAATTAATAGTTCCTTTCGGGGGCATATTCCAAACCACTTCCGGCAACATTCTAAAAGCAACCACAACTTGCAGATCTGGCTGTATAGATTTAAGTTTATCTAAAAAGCCCGGATCTTTTAGTTTTTCTGGCTGAAGTACAGGTAATCCTTTTTCAATAGCATATTTTTTTACAGCAGACTCCTGAGTTTTTTGTCCCCGGCCGGCTGGCTTATCCGGAGCAGTTATTACAGCTGCCACATTTAATCCAGCTTCCAGTAAAGCATTTAATGAGGCAACAGCAAAATCGGGCGTACCCATAAAAATCAGTTTCATTGGTTTGTGTGTAAGCTAACAATGCTCAAAGTTATTTAAAAACCTCACTTTTATTTTGATTTATATAAGATTCAAAATAACACGTTAGCAATACAGAATAAGCCGGAAATTAAAGTAATATTATGAGTTTGCTTTATTAATATACTTGATATTAAACAAAAGAAAAATTTATTATAATATCTCTTTGCTTTTTTAGTATTTACAATTTTATGTTTTTTTGTTTTTATAACAATATATAAATACTTTACATTTGCAATACTCTAAAGGTATAAAATACCCATTTAAATAAACAATATACTAAAGTAAGTAAGCTTATGGTGGATCATTCTTATATCGCTTTTGCCATTCCGCTGTTTCTTTTTTTTATGGGATTAGAATATCTTTATTCTAAAATAAAAAGTAAAAATTTCTTTCAATTTGCAGAATCTGTAGCTAATATTAATGTAGGTATTGCCGAAAGATTAACGGATGTTTTTACAATTATAATTTTTTATTACTTCTTTCAATACATACATACAAATTTTGCATTATTTGATATTAAGCCTGGGATATTAACCTGGGTACTGCTTTTCCTGCTAACCGATCTGGTTTGGTACTGGTATCACAGATTAGCCCATGAAGTAAATATACTTTGGGCTGCCCATATTGTTCATCATCAAAGTGAAGATTTTAACTATACTACTTCTGCCAGAATTACAATTTTTCAGGCAGCAATAAGATGTTTGTTTTGGGGTGTATTACCATTAATCGGTTTCCCTGCTCCAATGGTATCAGTTCTATTAATGATTCATGGTCTTTATCCATTTTTTATTCATACACAAACAATTGGTAAATTAGGCTGGATAGAATATATTTTTGTAACACCATCACATCATCGTGTACACCATTCTTCTAACCCTCAATACCTTGATAAAAACTATGGTGATGTATTAATCATTTGGGATAAGATTTTTGGAACATTTGTTGAAGAAGAAGAAAAACCTGTTTACGGATTAACAAAGCCACTAAATAGTCATAGCTTTTTATGGCAGCATTTTCATTACTTTTTAGAGCTTTATGTTGCTGTGAAAAGAACAACAGGTTTTAGAGCAAAATTTGTAATTCTTTTTGGCGGTCCGGAAACAATGTCACCAGAAATACGCACTGGTCTTGAAAAATATTTTTTTAAAAAACGATCGCCTTTAAAACCTACTAAAACACAGAGAATATATATAATAGTTCAAACACTAATATCACTAATAACACTTTTTACAGTAATATTTTACTATAAAGATATTACTGCACTTCAAATATCTTTTATAAGTCTATTTATACTTGTAAATCTTATAAATACCGGTGCTATTTTAGATCAGCGTTCCTGGATATTTCACCTGGAATTTTTGAGATTAATTATTTGCTTATTATGGGTATGGGTTAGCTATCCAAATATGATTATCTCTGTATCACTCATCTTAATATTGGCTATTTTAGTATATTTTTTCCGGGAAATTGAAAGGTATTATAAAAACTTACTGTATAGTAGAACCCTAATATCTGATAGTAATTGATTTGCTATTATTCAAACTATTAGATAAAAGTGCGGAAATATATACCTAAGTATTCCGAATATCATTTTGCAAAGATTATCAGGCTTTAAAAAAGAGTTACTATTTTATAACAATCAACTTCTCATTTGCAATAGCTATAACCCTGTCCTTTTCCAGTACATCCATTGCATATCCTCCTGTAAAATACCCAAAACTGGGCAAAATAGCCTGCTGCTGTCCAAAGTAAAAGCAAGGAAGTTTAATTCTTTGATTAGCTTTTCCTCTTAACTGAATTACGGGGTGTACATGACCGGAAAAAATGTACTCATCAGCAGTTTTAAATACTTTACGCGGATGATGAGAAAAAATGAATGGAAATATATCCAGCTCTTTTTGAGTAATTGAAATATTAAAATCATTACAAAAGCTTCCCGGCAGGCGATCATGATTACCTAATACAATTTGCATTTTAATAGTTGAATAATTACTGCGCCATTTGCAAAATAAATCCCATTCCTGGTTAATATCACTATGAAAAAGATCGCCGATAAACAGGATTTTTTTTACATTATTACTTTGCATTAGAATATCTAATCGTATAAAATTATTATCAATAGCTTTCTGAGGAAGGGCAATTCCGGCCTTTCTAAAATGTGCTATCTTACCAATGTGCAGATCACTAATCAGTAACAAATTCTCTTCTTTCCAAAAAAGAGCCTTTTGTTCGCAAAGTTTAAATGTGTTATTTTTCAGGGTTATTTCCATGTGGTTTTTCCAGTTTATACAACAATTTATTTACACGGTCTTCCAGTTTTTCTGTTGATAATTGTTCCCTTAGTCGGTCAACTAAAATAGGGAAAGCAAAGGGGGTAGGCTTGTCTGTATGTTTGATAATAACCTGTTGATGCCTGATTCTTTCAAGAGATTCTCTTAAACGTATTTCCTCTAATTGTTGATCTAAAGCTTCCTGGTAAGCCTGTTTTATTAACAAATTATTTGATTCGTATTCTCTCATTACATTAAACAATAGAGATGAATTAGCCTGAAGATGACTCGTTTTTACAGATTTTCCAGGAAATCCTTGGAAAATCATACCTGCAATAGCGGCAACTTCCCTGAATTTTCGTCGGGCAATTTCTGTAGCATTTACACTAAGTTGTATATCTGAAGAAAGATTCTCCAGAGTAAATACATCATGTTCTTCCAGTAAAGCCTGCATGTCAATATAGGTATCAGATAAAAGCTCAAACCCGTAATCATTCATCGCCATAGAAAATGAAATAGGCTCTATTAAACTGATCCTGTGCGCAATTAATGCAGCCATTCCCTCATGTAC
>JBASZP010000020.1:0-4990 GCA_049660965.1 Daejeonella sp.
TACGTATACTTGATAATCAGGATAAAGATGAGACCTGGGTTGAAATGAAAGAATGGGTAAAAGAATACGCCAAAACGAATAAAAACTTACTCGGTATAGGTACTGGTGGAAATATAAACAAACTCTATCGCATGTCTGATCAAAAAGAAGGAACACCTTTAACTTTTGCAAAATTAAAGACATTACAGGTATATCTTAGTTCTTTTTCCCTGAAAGACAGAATAAACATTTTAGGTTTAAATCAGGATAGGGCAGATGTAATTTTACCTGCAAGTGAAATATATCTGACTTTAATGAAGTGGGCTAATATTAAACAGATGTATGTACCCAGGGTAGGTTTGGTGGATGGTATTATTCAATTATTAATTGAAAAAAACACATCTAAATTATAAATTAATCTGCTGTTTCCGCATTATCTTATTCTGTTTTTGAATTTCTACATAAACACCATACGAATAAATCTTTATTTTATAGTTTTTTGGAAAATGATAGGCTTTTAAGTAAGAATGCTATATTTATAGTAATTAATTTAAAAACAGAGCGCACCAATTGCTGCGCTCTGTAAATTAAAACAATAAAACTATAATAAATCCCAAAGTATTATTTAATTTTTCATTCGGTTAGCCTCGTCTTCTAAACCTGTAGAACGTTTCCTGGCGGCTTTAACTCCATTTTTACCGAAACGATAAGTTAAAGTTATACGTCCAATTTGAGACTCGTTCTTTTGGCTGAAACTTAAGTTCATATTCTGATAAGTGGTTGATAGGTTTTGTTTTTGGCTATTAAAAATATCATTCAGACTTAAACGTAAATTAAGCTTGTTGTTCATAAAAGACGTTTTCAATCCGGAATTAACCACAATTTGTGACCCTATTTTAAAAATTCCATATTGCATTGGCGATTGGTAACGAACTGATGCTTCTGCACTAAGTTTCTTACTGATGGTAAAAGAATTATTCATGTTATAAGTTAAAGCGGTTTGACCTGAATTAATATTATTTCCATTGGAAGTAGACTTAAAACTCATATAAAAAACCTGTAGATTATTATTCATATTCCACCATTTAGCTAATGGTACAGGAGCATAAATATTCAACCCGATAACATCTTGTTTATCTATATTACGTTCTATGGCATAAGTTCTTTTAGTAACGTCATCCTGCTCTGTAACTGTAAGCATAGCATCTTTTGTCCGGCTAAAATTTAAACCCGTTGTAATACTTCCTTTATAAGTATAAGAAAGATCAAAAGAGTTAGTGAACTGAGGTCTTAAAAAAGGATTTCCTTTTTGAAAAGTATATTCATCTAAAAAATTTAAAAACGGATTTAAATTATCATAGGCAGGCCTGTCAATACGGCGACTATAGGATAAACCCAGTTCATTATTTTTATTTATTTTATGAGATAGGGATACACTTGGGAAAAATTCAAGATAATTACGTTGAAGTACTTCGTTTTTTGTAATAGAGTTTCCTTTGGATTCGGTTTGTTCGGCACGCAATCCTAACTGAACCCCTAATTTTTTAAATTCTTTAGAATAGTTTAAATACCCGGCATATACATTTTCATCATAAACAAAACGGTTTGAATATTCTTCATTTGCAACCCAACTATTATTCATTAGTGTTGCCAGTAAAAGATTATTATCTGTATTTACCCAGCTTGACTTAAAGCCGGCTTCCATTTTAGTTGTTTTATTTAGAGGATGTGTATAATCTAATTTTACAGATTTAATATCAATTTTTGAAGGAGCAAAATTCTTGATGAAAAGTGGATCTTTTGGATCTCCTTTTGAATTAACGTAATTGGTATAATAGTTATTACGTAATTCATCCTGTTCGCCCACATAATTGGAATAATCTAAATCTACAGACAGTTCTTTACCACTTGTGTCTAAAGCACCCTTATAATTTAAGTTATAAGCCATATTACTGTAGCTTTCTTTATTATGCCCATCTACATTAATTGCTTTCGGTTGGTTAAAATTGTTATTTATAGCAGTATTACTTATGCTCTCCTCTAAACTTGTATTGGTATAACCATTAACCAAAACACCAATAGTATGATTTTTATTAATAAAATAGTCTGCCCCACCTTTAAATGAATTGCTATTTCGCCGTTTATCCCCATTGTTTAATTGCTTAAAATTGGTAAGGGTATCCAGATAATTTACCTCACGTTTTAAATCTAAATTATTTATGCGGCCATTATCTGAGTAATTATAATTTCCAAATAGGTTGACCTTATTTTTTCTGAAGTTCAAATTTGTCCCACCATTATACTTAGATGTTAGGCCATAACCACCACCGGCGGTTAATGTACCATTTAAGCCCATGTTCTTACTTTTTTTGGTCTTTATGTTAATAATACCTGAAGTTCCGGCAGCATCATAACGTGCAGAAGGACTGGTAATGAGTTCAATACTTTCAATTTGATTGCTTTGCATATTACGTAGCATATTAGCCACATCTGCACTGCTTAAATAAGTTGGTTTTCCATCAAGCATAATTAAAACGCCCTGTTTACCTTTCATCGAAATATTATCATCTTTATCAATGGTAATACCAGGAGCTTTTTCTAAAACCTCCATAGCTGTACTTCCGGCGGAAACACTGCTGTTTTCAACATTCACAACGAGTTTATCCATTTTACGTTCAATAAATGGTTTTTGAGCTACAATAGTTACTTCTTTTAACGTTTTGTTTTCCGCATTTAATTGGAGGGGATCGAGTTTAATTATTGGAATAGAATCATTTAAAGTAAAAAAGTTGCTGAAAATCTTTTTGTATCCTACCATGCTTGCAGATACGAGGTAATTTCCGGCTAATACGTTTTCAAAACTGTAATCTCCGGAAAGATCAGTAACAGATGTTTTAACTAATGTTGAATCTTTGGCTTTTAATAGACTGATAGTAGCATAATCTATTGTTTTTTGCTGTTGATCTACTACTTTTCCGGATATTTTGCTGCCAGGTATCTTTGCTTGTGCAAATAGTGTGGTACTGTTTAAAAGTAATACTGTAGCAAACAGTATTAGTAGAGATATGAGTTTTATTCTTTTCATTTTATTATAATTTATAAAAATTTTTAGCTTGAAAAGGCACAGAGCTATCCGGTAAGGGTAGTAAAATGCCCTTTTCATATACTTAATTAAATTTTGATTAATTTATCTTATTGATTTTCTATTTATGAATTAGACAGCGAAACTGTTGCTTTTAAATTAAGACGCTTAAATATTCTCTTTAGTTACATTGATTAAATAATTTCAATATCCGGCAATTATTTTTTACCGGATATTTTATTCAATTATCATTTGTATTTGCCTCATATAATGAGTCATTTTTACATTTTAAACCCTTATCGGTCATCATCCATTCAGAAATAAAATCAGATGATGAATTTTCAGGCTGACAATCTCTTAAATTATAATCATTCAGATAACGATTTAATTTTCCATCGATCATTAATCGGGTATTTTTAGGTACCTTTAATATCAGGGTTACACTTTGGTCTCGCCATAATTCACCTTTTCTCAAATAAACAGTACGGTCAAATTTTAAAACTGAGTCTGCTTGTATAAACCTATAATTGGTGTGTTCAGCCGTTTCCAAAGCATTTTCAAAATTTCGGCCACTAGCACTATATACCTGCATTAATACTGGCTTGTCTACATCGCTCAATTCAATTTTAAGATGCACATTGTCAGGTAAATTTGAACCTTCATCATCACCATTAATAATTATTCTTCCTTTAAAACTATCCCCATCCAAATGGTACCTTAAGCTGTCTTCTTTAGTAAGATATCTTTCAGCATTAAGCTTAAGTAAATAAACCGGAGAGGGTTTTAAGTCTGTAACCTGAGAAAATGTAGCCTCTTCCTTAAATTCTGCCCCAACTTTAGCACCATAATAAATACCAAAACCTACACCGGTAAGCCATATAATTAGCATTGCAAAAGAAGTAGTTCTGGTTACTACTGTTTTATTAAACAATACTCTTATTGCAAATAAAACCAGGGCAACTAATGGAATAATTAAAATGATAAATGCACTAACCGAAATTATAGACTTATATTCAGGATTGAAAATATTGTATGGATAATAGCCTATTTCAGTTGAATTTCCAAATCCCAGGAATACTATTAAACTAATTATTAAGCCAAGTAGACTCATAACTCCTGCAAAAATTATAAAACCACCTACTATTTTGATAAATAACTTTAAAATCCTAACTATTAAACTCCCTAATTTTTCAATTAATGGCCTGGCTTCATGGTGGGCACGTTTAATCCCATGACGTAAGCCTTCAACTTCTTCATCAAAATTCTTTTTAAAGTTTTGAATATTAAGAGGTTCACCTTTCATAACCATTTTATCAGTCCGGGTTACTGCTTTTGGTACTATAAGCCATAAAATAAGATAAGCTACTATTCCGGTACCTCCAAAAAATACGAGTATTAGCAGAATTAAACGCACCCATCGTGGTTCTATATTAAAGTAATGCCCAACACCTGCACATACACCGCCTACAATCCTGTCATCCATATCGCGATAAAGAGTTTTACCGGCCTTAAAACTTCCTTCACCAGAGTTTACAGGTTCTTCATCTTCCTGTTCAAATTCATTTACACTACCCATTTGTGCAGTAACTTCATTTACATCAAGTAAAACTATTACTTGCTTATTATCTGTAGCCAGACGTTCACTAAACATTTCTGCCAAGCGATTTTCAATATCGGTTACAATTTCATCACTATCGGGAGTATAAGCAAAATGACGTTTAACCTCCGTCATATAACTTTTAAGTATTTCGTAAGCATCCTCTTCTATATGGAAAACGATACCGTTCATGTTAATTATTATAGTCTTATTCATGGCCTTAATTAAATTGATTTTTCTGATTGATCTTTACTTACTTCATTAGTAAAGTTTGATTGATTAATATTTCGTCCTTCAAGAGATGTTTGAACTGCATACGAGAGTTCATACCA
>JBASZP010000021.1:0-2723 GCA_049660965.1 Daejeonella sp.
AAACTGGGGAGTTAAATAAACGTGATGATTTAGATGTTGCGCCCCATCTTATGGTTACCCAGGGAAAGGGTGAAAAACTTAAGAAAAAGATCAACGAAACCCGTGAAAGGTTAATTGCCTTACTTGATCCTAAAGACCGTTCATCCGTTAACTTTTCATTAGAAGCATTAGACCCTAAAAAAGCCGGGAATGATGGGATTAGGAAAAGTTGGGAAGAAGCCAATTTTGGTGATGGAACTCCTTTAACAGCAGCGATAACTATTTTATCAAAAATACAGGCTGATGCTAAAAATGCAGAATCCGCGGTTATTAAAAATGTTCTTTCTAAAATGGATGAAGCTTTAGTAACACTGGATGCTTTCGCAGCTGTAGCAGTAGCGCCAACTTCTTATGTAATACAGGGCCAACCGTATGCCGCTGAGATATTTTTAACTGCTTATGATTCTAAATCCAATCCTACAATTACAGTTAATGGTTCTTCTGTACAGGTTAAAGATGGTAAAGGAATGTATAGCGTAGGAACAGGAAAAGAAGGGATTTTTACATGGATGGCAACAGTACGTGTGAAACAAACAGATGGTTCCATAAAAGAATATAAAACTCCGGAGCAAAAGTATCAGGTTGCACGTCCATCAGCAGTAGTTTCTCCCGATAAAATGAATGTCTTTTATGTGGGCGTACCTAATCCGGTATCCATTTCAGCACCCGGAATTCCTAAAGAAAATTTACGTGTAACTATGTCAGGCGGAAGAATTGCCGGGTCTAACGGAAAATACACCGTTGAAGTAAGTTCAGTAGGAGCTGCTACAGTAAATGTATCTGCGGAAATTAATGGCAAAGTACAAAGTATAGGAACAAGTGATTTTCGGGTAAAACGAATTCCTGACCCTAAAGCAAAGTTTGCAGGTAAAACAGGCGGAGCGATGAGTTCTGTGGCAATAAAATCCCAAAATGCCATATTCGCTATACTCGAAGGATTTGATTTTGATGCAAAATTTAATGTGACCCGTTTTGATCTGGTTATTGCTAAACCACGTGCTGATGTTATTGCACTTCAAACAAGTGGAAATAGTCTTAGTGCAGCAATGCGTACCGCTATGGCCGGTGTAACACCAGGTACACGTGTTATTTTTGATAATATTGTAGCCGTTGGTCCGGATGGTTCACAAAGACAATTAGACGGACTAGTTTTTAAAGCTAATTAAACCCTATTATGAAAAAGATTTTTTTTACATTAACTTTTGTGGTAGTAAGTGGATGGGTATTTGCTCAAACCACGCCACCTGTTATTCCTCCAGCTAATGCAACAATTCCGGCTGCTAACCCTCTTAAACTTAAACAAGCTGACCGGCCTTTAGATGGTGTTTATAAAAAGAAACACATTTTAGATGCTAAGGCTATACCTTATGCTAATTTGCGTGAAGCAGATATTATGTTCAGCAAACGTGTTTGGCGTGAAATTGACCTTCGTGATAAAATGAATATGATCTTTGCTTCTCCTAAATTAAGATTAATAGATATTTTAATGGATGCGGTAATGGCTGGTGAACTCACTGCTTATGATGCAAACAGCTCAAAAGGTGATGTAAACGGAGATGAATTCTCAACAGTTTTAAAACCTGACCAGGCGATGCTGCAATTTGTAGATAGTGTTTTGGTGCCTATTATTGATAAGGAGGGCAATCAAACCGGAACAGAAATTAAACCTGGCGAGTTTAATGCAGATAGTATAGTAAAATTCCGTATAAAAGAGGATTGGGTTTTTGACAAGCAACGTTCTGTATTTGAAACACGCATTGTAGGTATTGCACCTATGGTTAAGAAAAAAGCCGCTGGTTTATCTTTTGATGACCAGCCTGCATTCTGGATCTATTTCCCTGAAGCACGTCAAATATTAGCGACTAAAGAAGTAGTAAGCCGTAAAAATGATGCAACAGGCTTAAGCTATGATGATATTTTTATGAAGCGAATTTTTGCAAGCTATATTGTTAAGGAATCTAACCCTGAAGATTTGCGTATTAAAGATTATGCACAGGGAATTGACAGGCTTTATGAGTCTGAGCGGATTAAAAAGGGCTTAATGGATTTTGAGCATGATCTGTGGTCTTATTAGATTTATTAATAATCTAAACGTACGTATTCCTTCTTGCCACCATATTTAAATAAATCAGCCTCTATATTTTAAAGGCTGATTTTTAGTTATTAGTGTAGTTACTTTTGCATTCTTATTGCAAACACTTAATTACGCAAATTTATCCTGATCCATACTTCTTTCTCTCTGAATAAATGTAAATTATGTTTAATTAATGTGAAATACTGGTGCTTATTTTATAAATTACAATAACTGTTTTATATATTTTGATATCTAAAACCATATGGAAGAAATATCTTAGAAGGTTATTTAATGTACAGAGTGAATTGACTATTGTTTGCTGTCAGTTAGTTCGGCATATTCTAAATTAACGTATCAGACAACTTGATTAGTCATGAGCCATAACTCTGCTATCTTACTTTATTCCAAAAAATATCCCAATACTGCCTTTACCTGCGTTTTGTTTAGTACAGTTAGTAATTCTGCTTCTGTTGCCTGGCGGATGTTCTTTACAGATTTAAATTGTCGCAGTAATTTATCAGCGGATGTTTTTCCAATTCCTTCAATTTGTTCCAGTTCGGTAGCAAGGGTGCCTTTATTTCGTTTAAGCCGATGGAAGGTAATACCAAAA
>JBASZP010000022.1:0-5015 GCA_049660965.1 Daejeonella sp.
CAGATTATGATGAAGGTCTATAATATGATCAAAACCCTTTTGCTTAAGTAATTTTATTGTTTTAGAGAGTTTAGTGTCTAAAAAATGTAATTGATCTATATAGGGATTGGAATTTAAAATGGTTTCAAAAGATCTTTTTGTGAGGTAATGTATTTCTGCATTAGGCAATTGCTTTTTTAAACATCGTAATACAGGTGTGGTTAGCACTATATCACCTATAGAACTAAACCGGATGATCAGTATTTTAAGTTTTTTTGTTTTTAGCATCTAATACCTGTTAACCAGTCAAATATATAGCATTCGGTTTATGCTATGATTATATATTTTTAAAAACAGATATTAATTACTCTCTGTAATGAGGAGGAACCTTAGGGTGTGTTTTAAGATAATTGAAGTAATTTTTATGTGCCGTGCAACCAAAAATAAAAATCGCACAGCACATAAATTTTATCGTGGAGTATTGTTATTTCCTAAGGTATCCGGGGTTTCTTTAGCGCTAAAATATAGTATGGCGCCCAATACAACTAAAGCTATTTTAATGCCCCATGCCGGACCTTCACCCCAGTTATAAATCCACATCAGGAGCCTTGGTGCATAATTTATAAAGTTTAATACTATTGCTGCAACGCCAAAAAACATCAGGGTACCGCCAACTTTTTTCATATTTTTTTAGTTATTTAATATTTTTCCTACTCATCAGGCTTTTCGGTATCGCCCCGTTTAATATGGTTTCTGGACTCCATTATTTTTTAAATTTACAATTTTTTAACACTTCGCTAAGTTTTTAGGAAATGTTTTTCTTTTATACCACCGGAAATTTTAATGTGTAGTGTTTTTATTTTTGAAGAATAGTTTAATTTCATCCAAGCTCATCGCATTTAAACAATGAGCTGTAGAAACTCCGCCTTTACGTGCAACCAGTACACCATAATGCATATCATAAAACCCATCTTTACGGTGTGCATCCGGGTTAATAGATAAAACTATACCTTTTTCTATAGCATATTGATGCCATCGCCAGTCCAGGTCAAGGCGTAAAGGGTTTGCGTTAATTTCTATCACTACCTGATTAGCGGCACAGGCATCAATTACTCTTTTATGATCAATAGGATAACCGCTTCGACTTAATAGAAGTCTGCCGGTTGGATGCCCTAAGATGGTGGTATACGGATTTTCAACAGCTTTAATTAAACGTTCTGTTGCTTTTTCTTCACTCATTTTAAGTGTAGAATGTATAGAAGCTACCACAAAATCAAATGTTTCCAGGACATCAGTACTATAATCTAAAGAACCATCATATAAAATATCAGATTCTATACCTTTAAAAATATGAAAGGGGCTTAGTTTTATATTCAGCTCATCAATTTCACGTTGTTGTGCCGCTACCCGGTTTTCATCTAAACCTTTTGCATAGAAAGCAGATTTAGAATGGTCGCAAATACCCAGGTAACTTAATTTCAAATCCTCTTTACAAAAAACAGCCATTTCTTCAAGGGTGTTTACCCCGTCACTCCATGGACTGTGATTGTGCAGCGTACCTTTTAAATCCGGATAAGTAATCAATTGCGGTAACTGGCCTTTCATGGCTAGTTCAAACTCATTTGTGCCTTCACGTAATTCCGGTTCAATAAAAGAAAGGCCAGCTGCTTCGTAAATTTCGGCTTCCGTCTTACCCTCAATTGCTTTTTCGCCAATTAGTTTTTTTAGTTGAGATATATGCTCATCACTTCCTGTTTGTAAAATTAATTCCCAGCCAAAATTTTTCGCATCACAAAACCTTATCTCTGACTTTATTCCTAATTCATTTTCAATAATCAAACTAGTTGTTTGCTGTTCAGTGATTATTAAACCGCTTAATTTAATATCTCCAAGCAGTTCATCACTTAATGAAATACCTGTTAACACTTCTAACTCGTCAATAATTTCGTATCTTCTGCGATAAGTTCCTGTAAGAGATATGAGATCCGTTTTAAAAATCTGCTGAAGTTTTTTTAATAAATTTTCTGCAAACTTTTCAACCTGAGAATATAAAAAACGACCGCTGCTGGCCATTCTAAATTCAATGACTTTTTTGATCTCTTCCTGTGTCTTTATACCGAAACCCTTGGCCTCAATTAAGCGGTTTTCATTACAGGCATAATACAGTTCGCCAATATTTTCAATACCCATATCTTTCCACAGGGTTTCTATCTTTTTCGGACCTATTCCTTTTACCTGTAGCATTTCCACTATACCTTCCGGCGTTTGCTCAAGCAAATCCTGTAGGTCTTTTATAAAGTTATTGTGTATCAGTTCCCATACCTTAGATGCTGTACTTTTCCCAACCCCTTCAATCTGATCTATTTCTTCCAGCGTTTTATCAGCCAGGGCAAAAGGTAATTTATCAATTTTAAAGGCAGCGTTATTAATAGTGCGTACTTTAAAAGGGTTCTCGTCATGCAGTTCCATGAGCTGGCCAAGTAAACGCAATGTTCGGGCAATAGTTTTATTCGTGATTAGCATAATTAGTCAAAAATAAAAAACCATTTCATATAAATTCCGAAAGCCTGATGTATTATTATAAAGAAGTTTTCCGGATTAGAACTTTTGAATAATTAGAGAACTTCCGGTAAAAACAAATCATTAAATCTTATGCTAAAAGTAGAGGAAGTAGTTAGTAGTTTATCTGCGGGGATGAAAGTCAATAATGGTTTGCCGCAAATAATCCCGGTCAAGATGAGTATAAATTTCTGTGGTAGTTATACTTTCATGCCCCAGCATTTCCTGTACTGCCCTTAAATCTGCACCGCCCTCTATTAAATGAGTAGCAAAAGAATGCCTGAATGTATGCGGACTAATGTCTTTTCTCAAACCCGTCTTCTGTGCCAGGTCTTTAATAATTAAAAACACCATTACCCGCGAAATTGGATTACCACGGTTATTCAGAAATACAAAATCCTCTTTTCCGGGTTTTATTTTAATATGGACACGCACCTGTTCAATAAATAGTTTTAAAAATTTAACCGCTTCAGCGCCTATAGGTACCAATCTTTCTTTATTTCCTTTTCCTAATATTTTTATAAACTCAATATCTAAAAACAAATTAGAAATGCGCAAAGTGGTTAATTCTGTAACCCGCAAGCCACAACCATACAATACTTCAATCATGGCCTTATTACGCATGCCTTCTGCTTTCGAAAGATCAATAACATCTATTAATTTATTAATATCAATAATACTCAGGGTGTAAGGCAATTTGCGAGTCGTTTTAGGGCTTTCAAGCAGTGCAGACGGGTCACTTTCTATATGATTTTCAATGATCAGGTATTTAAAAAATGCTTTTAATCCTGATAGAACCCGGGCCTGTGTAGGCGGAAGCATACCCAGCTCATTAACCCATTGCAGAAATTTTTTAAGATCCTCTGTATTTACTGCATCCGGCAATTTCCCACCAATACTAACTGTAAACTGAACCAGTTTATCCACATCCCTTAAATAAGCTTCAACAGTATGTGCAGAAAGGGATCGTTCTAACCGCAAATATGTTTTAAAATCGCTTATTGCTGATGACCAGTCCAATTTATTTTTTAAGTTTGATTAATGAAAATACAGCTAATTAACGGGCCAAATTTAAACTTACTTGGCCTAAGGGAAAAATCAATTTACGGAAATACCAGTTTTGAATCCTTTTTTGAAGAGTTAAAGGCTAAATATAGTATTTTAAAACTGGAATATTTTCAAAGTAATGTAGAAGGAGAGCTGATTAATAAACTGCATGAAGTAGGTTTTACCTTTGATGGAATTATATTAAACGGCGGAGCCTACACCCATACATCTATTGCTATTGCTGATGCTATTGCCGCCATCACTACACCAGTTGTAGAAGTTCATATTTCAAATATTTATGCACGCGAAGAATATCGTCACTTGTCCTTAACAGGCAAGAACTGTAAAGGTGTGCTAACCGGTTTTGGTTTGGATGGTTACCGGCTCGCTCTGGAAAGTTTTTTGTGAAAGTTATTCAGATCAATAGGCATGGTTGAAAAATTCAAAAAAGCTAAATGATACGATCTATATATTGGTATCTTCCTGATGGCAGGCGCTTTTTTAATTTAGGTAACTATATATGAGTTGGGAGTAAATATTGATAAAGAGCGTATTAGCAGTCAGGTATTATATCAAAAAATACCATCTTCGACAAAACTAATATGCCTTATTTCGCTTATTATTAATTGGTCAAGCAGCTTAATCCCCAATATTTCACCGGATGCCTTTAAGCGTCTGCTGTTCGCCATGTTCCGCAGGGCATGGCGAACTTACAGATAAATTTGGATTTTCAATCCTCTCTAATTCATGGCCAATTCCAGCAAGCCTTTTCTTGTTCCATAAAAATCAGCGGAGCTGCTGTATAGATATTCTTCTTCTTTTTCAACCATCCCCGCCCTTACCGGGTTAAAATGAATGTAATTTAGCTTGGTATCATAAAATTGAGAAGTAATGATCTCTTCGGCATGGTAACCTTCTTCCCAAAACCAAACCCGGTCTTCTTTTTTAAGCAGCCATAATAACCATCTCTTCCGGCTTTCCTTACTGTTATTCTCTATGGCCTGTACTATTTTTGAAGCGGTAAACTTCTTAAAATCGCGGATAATATCACTTAAGTTTTCTTTATTGCTGCCTATAATTAAATGAATGTGATTACTCATAATTACATAAGCATAAATAAGCAGACCTTTATTTTGCTGACAATAGCGTAAACTGTTTAATACTATATCTACATATTCTTTCCGGGTAAAAACATCTGCCCATTGATGTACTGTACAGGTAATAAAATACTGGCCATGCTGGTTATATATACGGTAGCTGTAAGCCATCTATTTCTTTTATTATTTGTTTATAAAGCGGATTACAAATTAGGAGTGTTCGAAACCTGTCATAGGTTTAAAACTCAGAGTACTATCCACATTTTTTGTTGATAAGCCTATGATTATGTTCAGATTAAGTTGGTTATTTTTTCTTTTTTCTGGCCGATTAGA